>JAKEEQ010000202.1 GCA_022616515.1 Chloroflexota bacterium
AGCGCTGGACAGTTTAATTTCTTTGGCCTTGCCTTTGCGTTCAAGTTCGCGGCCCTGTGCAATCAAGTCACCGCCTCCCACGTCGCCACCACCATCTTCAACGGGAGTGGGTGCGGCGGGCGTGACGACAGTGGCCTGTTCAGCTTCCGGTTCAGCAACTGCAACCGGGGCAGGTGCGGTCGTTTCAACCGTGCCACCACTAAAGCCCTGTGCAGCGTCCTCAATGGTCGTGTCAGCTTCACTGGCCGTTTTCTTGGCGGCGGAAATCGCCTTGCGATGGGTTGAACTCGGCTTGAATTCCTTGTTGCTAATCATGCTTTCCAGACGCACCGCAGCGGCGGCCTGTGCTGCCAGCGGCAAACTGGCATTACTGGCCCATTCCGCCAGTTGATCCGGCGTTGCACCATCAATGTCGATGCTGACCGATGTCGTGGCGGGGGCTGCTGCCGGAGCAGCGGTCTGGGTGGGTGCAGCTTGAACTTGAGCCGGAGCGGGAGCCGCTTTCGTTACGACTTCACCGGGCTTGAAGTTTGCCGCCAGTTCTTCAATCGTTGTCTCCCGCTCTTTCGCTTCTTTCTTCGGGGCGGAAACAGCCTTGCGGTGGGTTGGACCGGGCTTGAATGTCTTATCACGGATCATGCCGTCCAACTTCAATGCCGCAGCAGCACGCGCTTCCAGCGGCAAGCCTTCATCCGCCGCCCATTCCGCCAATTTATCGGGTCCAGCATTCTCAACATCAAGGCTGATAGAAACTGGAGCCGCCACTGCTGTCGCCGCTGCCGGAGCACCAGCCGCAACCTGCGGAGCCGGACCAGCCAGTTTATCAACGTTGGGTACATGACGCGACTTGTCACGGTCATCCCAATCTTCGGGCGGCGTCATTTCGATGCCCTGCTTCTTAGCCAGCTTGGCGGTGTCCTTATGCTCCCACTGCCCGCGAACCTGTGCCTCTTCATAGGCGTTGGTCGGGGAAATGTGCTGCCAGTAGCGAACTTCCTTCGACAGGTGTTCTTTATCGTAGAGATGGTTGGTAGTACGGTCATACGAGGCCAATTCGTAGTCGTGATCCATCTTAATGGCATCAAATGGGCAGTATTCCGCACAGTAACCACAGTTCATGCAGATATCGATGTCGATGAAGAAAGCATCGGGTTCGGGCACCGGGCGTCCGGTGTTCGGGTCGCTGCCGCGCACAATCCAGATACATTGGGGCGGGCAGACCTTCGCGCAGATACCGCACGATGTACACCAGTCATGCCCCGGTGAATAAGGATCATCATAATTGTTGACGATGAGGAAGGGGATAAACCGGAAGCGTTCCGGCACCGCAATTTTCTCGTCGGGGTATTCGACCGTAAAGAGGCCCTCAGCCTGCGTTCCCTGACGCAGCGAAAACGTTTCAGGAGAACGCTTATCCGTCCAGAGTAAATCGTTGACGTAGGTGCTGACGAAACGCTTCAGTGTGACGTTTAGCCCTTTCCAGATTCCAATTCCGTACATATTTATCTTTCTCCGTTAGCGATCCGTCTCACCGAGTACGATGTCGATACTACCGAGAATGACCACGATGTCGGCGACTTTGTGGCCCTTGCACATCTCTTCCAGTCCGGTCAGGTTAATGAAACTTGGGGCGCGGACATGATAGCGCCAGGGGTTCTGGTCGTAATCCTTGCCGGGCATGGAAACGACGTAGTAGCCCAATTCGCCCTTTGGATTTTCGACGCGGCCATAAGATTCGCCACCGTTTCCCATGCGTGGCACATACGAATCCATTCCAAACACTGGCTGGCCCTTCGTTTCTTCAAGACGCGGGAAGACCTGCTGGAGGATACGGATGCTCTCGCGCATCTCGCCCATACGGACCAGAAAACGATCATAAACATCGCCGTTCGTGCCAGTGATAACATCAAACTCCAATTCGGGATAGATGCTGTAGGGGTCGGCGCGACGGACATCGTAGGGCACACCACTGGCACGCAAAACAGGACCGGCAGCACTCATAGCAATCGCCATATCACCGGGCAAAATGCCAACGCCCTGACAGCGCGTCAGGACCAGCTCGTTGCGGGTCAGCAAACGGTCATATTCTTCAATAAAGCGCGGCAGGCGTTCATAAATGAGCGTTCTGAGATACTGCATCGTGTCAAAATCACGAATGATGTCGTTCTCAAGCACGGCCTGCGCACGAATGCGTTCTGGAATGTCCTTGTAGACGCCACCAAAGCGCATATAGTTGCACATCATGCGGCTGCCGGAAGCGGCTTCAAAGAAGTCCAGAATAATCTCACGTTCCTCAATGGCATACAGGGCCGGGGTGAAGAACGCACCCAGGTCATTGAGCAGGAAGCCAATCGACCAGATGTGATTCACGAAACGAGTCATTTCCACCATCAAAATGCGGATGAGTTCGGCGCGTTCGGTGGGGGCGCTGTAGCCACGAATGGCATTCTTCTCCATCAAGTGCTCAACCGCCAGCGCATAGCCATGATTGTTGCTCATGCTGGAAATGTAGTCCAGGCGGTCGGTGAACGGCATATTCATAATCCAGGCGTTGCGCTCACCGATTTTTTCGTGGTTACGGTGCAAATAGCCCATTACCGGCTCAAGCGTCTCGACTGTTTCGCCGTCGAGGGTGACTACCATGCGGAATACGCCGTGGGTGCTGGGGTGATGTGGCCCCATATTCACAATGAGGCGGTCGGTGTCGATGGCCCCGTATTCAATATCCACGCCCAGATTCAGGCCCTCGTAGTGGTCGATTTCTGAAATGTCATGCACGTCGGCCAGAGTCATGCCCTGCGGGTATTTCACGTTACGCCCGAACGGGTTATATTCCTCGGAGCGCTTCACCCAGCCGTCAGGATGACGATTGTCGAATGGCTTGTGCTCTTCCTCGAAGTAAGCCTCGTGCCAGTCCTTGCGCATCGGATGGCCGTCAAAGCCTTCCCACATGAGAATACGCTTGAGGTTGGGGTGGCCCGGAAAGTGAATGCCCATCAAGTCATAGGCTTCCCGTTCCTGAAAGTCAGCCCCGGACCAAACATTAATCAAGCTGGGAATTGTGGCTACATCACGGGGGGTCTGGGCTTTCACGACCAGTGCCGGGCCGCCGGTCGTCTTGTAGCAGTGATAGACCATTTCAAAATGGTCACCAAAGCCCAGATAGTCGACAGCGGTGGCACTGGATAAATAATCGTAACCATAATCGTCACGCAGGGCGGTTGCTACATCAACGAGTTTATCGCGATCAACAATGACGCCTTCAAAGTTGCCGCGATCATCGGGTTTTACCACATTGCCGAAGCGCTCCTGTAATGTTCGGACCATCTGCTCCTGCGAAACAGCGATTTCTGGTGCTTGATCGCTCATCAATTGCTCCTCATGTTAAGCTTCGGCCTGCATTTCCTGCATGCTGGCATTGAAGGATTCAATTTCCTTGCGCAGGATTTCAGTCTGTCGTGGGTCAATAATATCGGGGCCAAGAATTGGCAGCGGGATTTCGTCACTCGGGCCGCGACCATACCAGGGCACACTGTTGATGTTATTCAGGCTGGAGCTTTCCATCTTGCGATGCAGCGTAATCAAGCCATACAACAGGGCCTGTGGGGTCGGCGGGCAGCCCGGCACATACACATCTACCGGAATGAACTTGTCAATGCCGCTGACGACATTGTAGCCTTCCTTGAATGGACCACCGCCGGATGCACATGCGCCCATTGCCAGCGCATAACGTGGCTCTGGCATCTGGTTGAAGATGCGCACAATCGGCACGACCATTTTCTTGGTTACCGTACCGGACACAATCAGCAAGTCAGCTTGACGTGGGCTGGCACGCATCACCTCCATACCGAAGCGCGACAGGTCATAACGGGCAGCCGCCGTTGCAATCATCTCAATCGCGCAACAGGCCAGACCAAACAGCAGCGGCCATGTGGAGCGGGCACGCCCCCAGTTATATAACTGGCTGAGTGTGGTCAGCGCAACATTATTTTGCAGACCGTCGGGCAGCGGGATTTCGGAGTTGTGCAACTCTCTGAGGTCAATGTGGTCTTTACCAGTGGTCATTTAGCCTCCTCGAACCACTCACGTAGTATCTCATTTAGCAATGTTTCATTCGCTAAACGTGGATCGTCGGCAAATTGGGGCAGTTCCAACACCATATCCAGAAGCTGCTTCGTGCCGAGCGAATCAAGGTCAATATCTGGATACAACTCCATTAAGTGGAGAACAATCTCATACGTCGATTCCCAGTACAGGGGGTGACGCTGATTTTCACTCATATTGTAGCTCAAATCGTGGATAAATCTAGGGTTTCAGCTATTAATCGGACCTATAGACGATATTGTAGCCACTTGTGCCGTTTTTTACAAACGCCAGTTCAAATCATGATAAATCCAGTGTTTCAGCTATCCACTCTCCACCAAGCAGTGCACGGGTTGTGTCTATACATATAGACGAATGACGGTGAGAAAATGTGACAGTTTTTAAAATTCGCTTACGAGTACAGTCAACAATCTAATCGTAAACCCACGAACAGCGGAGCGTCCTGCGGGATATATCGTATCGTTACAAATCGCTTGAATAAACAGTCCATGACAATCTCCCCGTTTGCAGGGGCGACATAGAGGGGGTAGAATCTTCTACCAATCCACACCTTATCAGGAGGAAGCCGCATGTCTGACCTGCCGATTCGAGAAATGGTGCTGTACAAACATGGTGTCGGCTATTTTGTGCGGTCGGGCAAAACCGACAGCGACAGTGTGACGCTCACCTTCAACGAAGGCGACATCAACGACATCCTGAAGAGCCTATCTGTATTTGACAGGACAGGCGGCAAGATTCTGGGTATCGATTACCAGACGCCAATGAGTCGCGAACAGCGCCTTGCCAACAGCACAATCAACCTCTCGGACAGTAGCAGCCAGCGTGATTTACTGCGCAATCTGCGGGGTCGTGCTGTGCAGCTCACCATCCGCCGCGAAAATCGGACCGAGACTATCAAAGGCTATCTGGCAGGCATTGAAATCCACCTACCAAATTCCGATTCCGAGGCTGAAACGACTGTCTTGCTGTTAACCGACGAAAACCATGTGCGGTTTTTCGCGATGTCAGCAGTGGTTGGTGTGGCAATTGATGACATCCAATCAGTAAGCGACCTCAGCTATTTTCTGGATGTCGTCAAAAACAAGGACAGCCGCCAGACCATTACTATTCGCCTGACCGAAGGCAGCCATGATCTTGAGGTACGTTATGTCGCGCCGTCTCCGACATGGCGCGTCAGTTACCGGGTGGTGGCCCGCAGCGATGAAGGCTCTTTGCTGCTGCAAGGCTGGGGGTTATTCGACAATCAGTTGGACGAAGAATTAGAAGATGTGAAGGTTACGCTGGTGGCCGGACAGCCGATTTCTTTTATCTACGACCTCTACAAATCCACTGTACCGGAGCGACCCACCGTGACTGATGAAGTGCGGGTCGTCCCACGGCCCGTTGAATACAAAGCAGAGGTAGGCAAGCCAACTGGAGGAGGAAACCTGCTTCGACGCATTGAGAGCCGGGCGATGAGCGCAGACAGCCCTGCTGCGGCTGCGCAACCAGCAGCGGGCCGATTGGAGCAACGACGTTTCGCCCCGGCAAGTCTGCGTGACAGTGCCGCACCGATAGATGATATTCGCGAAGAGATACTACGAGCAGTCTCACGCGGGATTGCACAAGGCCCGGATGAGATTAGGACGTTGCTTGATAGCCTGCTGATGGAGCAGAGCATCGTCATCAATCGCGCCGAGCGTGAGCGACTTTACGAGTCACTGGTCAGCGAGGTCCTGTCCTTTGCACCGGAAGAAACGCTCGAAGCACTGGCCGAAGGTGAGGCACGCGGCGAGTTTTTCCAGTATACCGTGACGACACCTGTTTCAGCGGGGCGCGGGGCCTCAACGCTTGTCCCGATTATCAGCACGGACATCGAGTATGAAAAGGAACTGCTCTACAACGGCGAGAAACTACCGGACCATCCAACGGTGGCCTTGCGCTTCAAAAACACGTCCAGCCTGACGCTGGAGCGTGGTCCGGTGACCATTGTTGAAGATGGCGATTATAAAGGTGAGGCTATCGTCCCCTACACCCATGATGACCATGAGGTGTATTTGCCGTTTGCGGTCGAGCTTGGCGTGAATATTACCGAGAAGCCGCATAGCGACACTCGCACGACCGGGCTGCACATTCGCAAAGGTTTTGTCGTATACGAGCAGTGGGCCGTACAGGGCACAAAATACGTCATCGAAAATACGCTGGACAAGGACATCACCCTGACGCTTGAAGCCCGACTCTTCAATAACTACGAACTGTTCGATACGCCGGAGCCGGATGTTGAAACCGCCACTGAACGGCGCTGGCGTATCGAGATTCCGGCCCGCAGCCGCAAGGATTTTGTGCAGATGCAGCGTACCCGCACCCACCGTCAGGAGCGGCTGGAAGACCTGCAATATATCAAATTGCAGCAGTTCCTGAACAATAAATGGATCAACGATGCGATTTATGACGAGTTGAAGCAGATGCTCGACTTGCTGCGACAAGTGCATACGCTCGAAAATGAACAGCGCCAAGTTGCCAGCGATAAACAGGCACTCTTCGAGGAACAGAAACAGCAGCGCGAGAATTTGCAGGCGCTCTCTGGCGGCAACGAAGATGAGGCCCCGCTGCGGGCGCGGGTTCTCGCCAAGTTATCGACAACACAGGACCGTCTGGATGCCATCGAAGAGCGTGAAGCCGAATTGAAGGCGGAGATGTCACAACTGCGCGACGAGATTGAGAGCATCATCAAGGGGTTTGATGAAGCGGAAACCTGATCTTGTGCGAAGAAAAATAAGCATTTACCTCAATTTTACATCCCTCGGCTATTGTTGCATTGGGCGGCCTGCGTTACGCTAAATAGAGAACATACGCTCAATGTGACACCACCCCTCTGTCCTTCGGACATCTCCCCCAAACATGGGGGAGACGGTTTTCTCCCCTATTTCTCCCCATTTATGGGGAGATGTCGCGCTAGCGACAGAGGGGATGGGAGGGTCAGGGAGGGGTAGCCACACATCCGCCACATTCAGCGTATGCGATAACCCTTACTGCACTGGAGCATGCGTCTATGGCTGGAAAATTTTACGATGACCTCGCCCCCGGCATGAAAATTAAACATTCTCTGGGCCGGACGATCACCGAGATGGACAATATCCTGTTCTGTTCGCTCACCCTCAATACCCAACCCCTGCATATCAATGAAGATTTCGCCAGCAAATCCCAATTTGGGCAGCGCATTGTGAACGGCATTTTCACGATGGGGCTGGTGGTGGGCATCACCGTGCCGGAATTAACTGAAGGCACGATTGTCGCCAATCTCGGCTATGAGCGGGTCGTGCATCCTAATCCCGTCTTTCACGGCGACACTATCTACGTGGAGAGCGAGGTACTTGACAAACGCGAGTCGAAATCACGCCCCGATGTCGGTATCGTCAAGTTGAAGCATGTCGCCACCAACCAGAATGATGTCGTGGTCTGCGAAATGGAACGCTCGGTGATGTTCTTGAAGGAAGGGGCCGGTCAATGATGAAACGCGACGTAAAACCAATCCCGCTGTGGCGTGCCCTGTTGTTTATGCCCGGCGATGACATGAAGAAGATCAGCAAGGGTGCGGGGATGGATGTCGATGCGGTGATTATGGACCTTGAGGATGGCGTCGCTATTAACCGTAAGGATGAAGGCCGCTCTACGGTCCGCGAAGCCCTACAGACACTTGATTTTGGACAAACTACGCGGCTGGTCCGCATCAACCCGCCGCGTCATGGCTGGCAGGCATCAGATATTCACGAGACGATGGAGGGACGACCTGATGGATATGTGCTGCCCAAAGTGGAATCGGCGCGTGAAGTTCAGAACATTTCCCACACCCTGATTGAACGGGAATTGTATATGGGCCTCGCTCCGGAGACCATCAAACTGCTGGCAATCATCGAGACAGCACGCGGCGTGGTGAATCTGCGCGAAATCGCCCAATCCGATTCGCGGCTGGTGGCCCTCATTTTTGGCGCAGAAGATTTAGCAGGTGATATGGGCGCGGTGCGGACTCCCGAAGGCTGGGAGGTGTTTTATGCCCGCAGCAAACTGGTGACCCATGCCTCAGCGTTTGGCCTGCAAGCCATTGATACGCCCTATGTCGACATCGACAACATCGACGGCCTGAAAGCACAGACCCGGCAGGCGATGATGATGGGCTATACGGGGAAGCTGGTCATCCACCCCAAACATGTTGACCCGGTGTGTGAAGTGTTCAGCCCGCCGGATGAAGAGATTGCAAAGGCACAGGAACTCATCCGCTTGCACGATGAAAATCAAAACAGTGGGTCAGGTGTGTTCCGCTTTGAGGGTAAAATGGTAGATATGCCGATGATCCGCGCTGCCGAGCGGGTGCTGGCACGGGCAAGACAAGCCGGGAAGATTGACTGATGATACGCTGGCTATCCCTGCTGCCACTACTATTCTTGTTGACACTTGTGTCGATAGTCGATGCGACACGTCGTGAGCCTGCTCCGAAGATCATTTCGGTCTATGATTTCCGATATGGGCAGTACGGTACGATCATCAACGAGACATTGGATGGCAGATACCAGAAGGCAATTCACCCTGGTATTGAACAGTGGATGAGTGGGATAGATTGGTCGCCTGATGGAACATGGATACTAATTCGGGATAATATCGGCAACTACTATCACTATGAGTACAACTCGCAGAGGCTTGAGCATATCAACAATCGAGCCGCGTATTACCGTGGAAAATTGGTCCGCTGGTCATCATATGATAGTGACTTCTTTATCCTATCCACGACACAATTACTTATTTTTCGTGATGGGAGATGGGTCACATTTAACAACGGAAGACCTGAGATTGAAGAAGCGTTTTGGGTTGGGGATCGCATTGTGTTTACTGACCTTATCAACGGCATGACATCGATTGCTGGCGATGGCACCGACCGCGTTGTCATTTCTACCAAATTTTATCGGTTGATAGGCGTTTACGATGGTGCAGCATATACGTATAGCAACCATACGCTGTACAAAGTCGATATTCTGAGTGGAGTTTCGCAACCTGTAATAACATTTCAGCCCGAAAGTGAAACGATGGCAATTTCACCTGATGGTCAGTATTTGGTGTATGTAGGGCAAGGTGATACTCCCCATCTAATTAATCTGGAGACAGAAGACGATGAACCATTAATTCAGGGGCCAGTGAGCAATCGAATTGATGGTTTCATCTGGTCACCAGACGGCGAACATATTCTCATTTACCACAATAATGCATCCTACTCAGGAAATTGGTCCCATATTGATCTCGATGCCCGACACCTTAGCCAACTTCGGTTTTATGCCGGATATGATGAGGTCTCGTGGAAACCTACACAAAACCTCAACTGGCACCCGCTGCGGCACGTTCTGGGAGCTGTATTTATCCTCATCGCAAAAATAGGATTACGGATAATGGTCTGATGCGTCACTGGTTGCTCTGGTTTCCTGCTGGTTTCCTGCTCCTCCTGTCGCTAATGCTAGCTCAGGCACGGCAGCAGCCCGCCACGTCGCGCTGGCTGGTGTTTATTTCCAGCCGGGATGGTGGCCTTGATTTGTACCGCATGAACAGCGATGGCTCCGATGTGCGCAAGCTTACACAAACGCGGGCCTATTACTATGACCCCTCCTGGAGTCCGGATGGGCAGTGGATTGTATATACCGCTGAGACAGCCCACAGCGCCGACATTTACCTGATGCGGGCCGATGGCTCAAAATCAAGGCCCATCGCCAACAGCCCAAATGATGACACCAATCCGCGCTGGAGTCCCGATGGGCAGTGGATAGCCTTCAACAGCGGCTTTGATATTTATATGGTGCGGCGGGATGGCTCCGATTTGCAGCAGCTTACCGACTCGCCGGGGCAATTCGACATCGAACCGATGTGGAGTCCCGATGGCAAATGGCTGTATTTTTTCTCTGGAAAAGGTCTGCGTATTGTCAGCAATCTGTATCGAATCGAGATAGCAACTCGCCAAACGGAGCAGGTCACCAGCGGAGTCAATCGCCTGATACCTGTATTGTGGGCCAGAGATGGGTCCTATATGCTGATCGTGAAAGGTGACATTGATAGTACACTGCACCGCATGCGCCCGGATGGGACAGACGACGAGATGCTCATACAGAGATTGGTCCAGCAGATGGCATGGTGCCCGGATGAGGACTGCGTACTGCTGATCATTAATCGCCTGCCCTATAAACTGACCATTGGCGGCGGACGGCCTGAACCGATTGATGACCCGCGCTTGATCGCCTATTTACGTGGAATACCCGGCCCGGATGACAGTCGAGTTGCCTTTGCTCAGGAGACAGACGATAATCGCGCCGATGTCTTTGTTTATCATTCGGACAGCGTCCACAATTTGAGTAACCACCCGGCTAATGATTATAATCCGCAGTGGATGCCTATCCATGATCTCAAGTGGCATCCACTGTGGCATTTATCGGGTGCGGCTATCGCCCTCATCGCCAAAAGAGGATTACGGATAATGATCTGATGCGCCGCGTATTTCTCTTGCTGCCCACGTCTGCACTACTCCTGATAGTCGTCGCGTTAATGCTGGCGCGGAGAGAATCTGCGCCCATGCTGGTGACTGTCATTGATTATCGCGAGGGACAGTGGGGCATCTTCCGGCAGACGCTGGATGGTGAATTCGAGCAGGCGATTGTCCTCAGCCCGCGCCGCCAGACGCATGAGGTAAGCTGGTCACCGAATGGCAAGTGGATGATCCTCGATATTCAAGGCGTGATGTATCGCTACGGACAAAATGCCCGCCATCTTGAAGCCATCAATCAGTACGACACAGGTTATTACAAATACGCACAGTGGTCACAGGATGGCGAGTCGTTCTTTGTCAATTCCGGCACCGAACTGCTTATTTCCAATCACGGAGAATGGCGGTTATTCCGGGATAGATTAGCCCGCATTCGCTCCCCACACTGGGCCGGAGACCGCATTGTGTTTATCAATGTCTATCACGGCATCGAATCGATTGCGGCGGATGGCACGGACCGCGCCAGCCTGACCACCGATTTTTATCGCATTGTGGGGGCGCATGGCGAAACGGTGTATTTGCTCGACGAAAGAACACTGTATAAAGCCAACCTGCAAAATCAAGATTGGCAGGTATTGACGCGCAATGAAGCCCTGCGTCATTCAAGGTGGGCTATCTCGCCGGATGGCAAGTATCTTTTGTTTGAGGGCGAGGGCCAGACACCCCATCTGGTGGATACCCAAATGGGAGACGTTGAGCCGCTTGTTAACCAACCTCTCTGCGATTCAGCCTGTATTTTCCGCTGGTCACCAGACAGCCAGCATATTCTTATCCTCAATGAGCAGTCGTATGTTATCAACTGGTTCTGGATTGATCTGGCGACGCGCACCGTCACCCAGATTACCGATTCGGGTGATGCTCACCGCGCGGAATGGACGCCCCTCAATGAGCGGCAGTGGCAGCCGTTTATCATGCTTGGCAGCGGCTTTCTGGGGCTGATGCTGCTGTCGTGCTGTGTACGACTCTAAGACAAAGCTGATATTTTTATAACGCGCTGTATATAACCCTTCCCACATAATGAGAACAACACTCACATTAATGGGAGGTTTATTCCATGTGGGAAAATAACCGTGAAAACAACGACGAATGGTATATGCGGAAAAATGAAGATGTCAAACCGGTCCGCAACAATTTCCTCGGCAACCTCGATTTCAATTTCCGTACCTGTGCGATTATAGGGGTTATCGGGGCAGCCCTGCTGTGTATTGTACCACTGCTATTGTTTGGTGGACTGGTAGCATGGGGCGGCGGAGACGATGACTCGGGAGGAGATGAAGACCCGACCGACTTCGCCGATATTGTCGATGATGACGGCGTTCAGATCAATAATATCGTCAGCGCCGAAGCCGTAAACGATATGGGTTGTGCAGTAGATGTAAACAACAGTTTTGCCGACACAGCTCAAATCTACATTGTGGCCGAAGACAGCGATTTCCCGGAAGGCACGGATGTTTTCGTGCGGCTCTATCGTGAAGGTGACGCTATTGAAGATGCGCCGGAAATCACTGCTGATCAGGATTATGAGAATACCTGTGTGAATTTCCTGTTTGTGCCTGAATCGGGTGAAACATTCGATGAGGGTGATTACGAAGCGGAATTTTATGTCAACGGTGAGGCTACCGGATCAGTGGCCTTCGTGGTCGAGTAGGGAGTGCCAAAATGACTGACATACTTTCTGGCCTGTGTCTGGTCGGCCTGTTCGGTTTACTGGTTTTCTTTATCATCTATGCGATTTCGCGTGGTGAAAAAGAGCCGGAGACTAACCGGGTTCGTCGCCAGCGGCCACGTTACGATGATAAGGACATTCGCAGCAGTGGAGGATTTGGAAGGCCCGCCCCACCACCCAATCCCGACTATGATACCCCGGAGATTCGCAGCGGCGGCTCGTTCCGGAAGCCAACCCGAATGAAAGATCGCAGCCGGTCGAGTGGATTAGGGGGCGCATTGGGTAGACGCTCTCCGCGACGTAATGATGATGACAACATTGAAAGCAGCGGAAGCTTCGGCGGACGTTAGCAACAACAAGCCGGGTTTCATCGCCCGGCTTCATTCTTTTTGGAAATTTGCCATAAACTAAGCAGTTTCGTTGTCACGGATTTGCTGCTCAATTTCATCCGCGTGAAGACGCGCATATGCCCAGGCATTGGCTAAATCCTCAGCACGCAGAGTTGGGTAACTGCGGAGAATATCTGCCTCACTCATGCCAAGTCGCCGCGATTGAACAAGTACCCAGACCGGAATGCGCGTTCTAACAATATGTGCCTCTCCTCCGGCGATGTCAGGGGTGCTCTCAATCCCCGGAAAAACATCTCCTAAATCCTGTGCTATCCATTGGAGCACCTGCGCTTTTTCAGCACGCGAGAGTCCAGCAATAATTTCTTGAAGCTCGTCGAGTGAAAGCATCTTTCCCCTCATTTAAGTCTGAAGCATTGCACTTATTTTATCATGTCGTGCTTTTGAAAGTCAGTCACCGTTCCCGTTCTTCAGCCAACTCCCGCTCGACTTCCGTGCTGGTATACAGCGCAACCAGCCGGGCCATGATGATCGTGATATACAACACACCGACGATGGCTTCGACACTGGCTGCCGACCGCGCCCACATATTGACGGGCAGCACATCCCCATAGCCCATCGTGGTCAGGGTGGCATAGCTGTAGTAAATAAAGGTCTGCCACGGGAAAATGTCATCCTCGCCCATTGGATTGGCTCCATCCACAAAGGCATGTTCGCCCATCTTTGAAAAGCTGACGGTTTCGATGATGCCATACACCGGCACGAACAACGCGCCCAACAGCAAATACACCGCCACCGCCGCGAAAATCACATCCCGGTTAATGGTCCGCGCCGCGAAAATATAACGTATCAATACCTGCACAATCGTTGACTCAAAGGCGATGAACACGCCGTAGGTCATAAACACCACCCAGATAGACTCCTGATTGAGCGCGTACACAACCCCCGTTACCGCCCACATGACTCCTAGAAAAATCAGAAAGCGGGTCAGCCAAAGGTTTTCACGGGCGACAAGCGTTCCCGCCACCATCAACGAAGCATACAGCAAGTTATAGACGATGATCGAGGCTTGAGAATTGTTGGCGGTGAAGGGATAGAGGGTCTGAACGATGGTGACCAGAATCAGCACATAAATAATCCGGTTTTCAATAACACCAGTGACGGAGCGTTGCATGGCGTCGTCTCCACAACATTAACAATTGCCCTAGCATACAAACTTGCAGCGCCGTCTCCAACTGGAAATACGGGTGGGACAAATTGGCGAAGCCATAACTGAAATTCATGGAAAACCGAAAAAAACAAACCGTACGGTTGCCATTGATTGCATCACTAGCCCCAACGTTCCAGCCATGCCGTTGCATCACGAAATTATGTATTAACACAAGACACTGATACACTTATCGATTCTGTGAAGATCGCCAGAACAAGCGGTTTATCCCCGGTCTTATAATTTTGGTTGTTGTATGATGGTCTACTTTGAGGCATAATGGACAGAGAGTAAGTCTCTGACAAACCGCAGTTAGCATCAATAAACGTTTAACTGTGATGACTATCCCAAAGCCTCAGAATCCGGCTTTGATACTGAGCGATAACCAACCTGTCTGTATTGGTAGACAGCTAGCAAAAACACGCAAAAGTGACGTAGGGAATAGTGCCTACTGTTTAGAAAACAGTGAATTTTTTACATTCCTTCAGTCCAGCCTGAACAGGTTTGGATAGTCTATTCGCATATGATGCTATGCTGCGGCTGTGGTACATGTTATCACGGCTGTTTTGTTTTTATGACAGGATTGCGACGATGGGCCGCACCATTACGGCAATAGAGGTACAAAAGCGCAATAAAGAGCGCGTAAGTGTATTCCTGAATGGGGAATATGCCTTTGGCCTGCCACTAATCGAAGCCGCCCATTTGCGCAAAGGTCAAATCCTTGCCGAAGAAGATATAGCACAACTTCAGGCGATAGATGAGCGCCATCAAGCATTTGAATACGCAGTTCGTTACCTGGGAAATCGTCCGCGCAGCACCCAAGAAATACGCCGTAAACTCGAACAACGTGATGTTGAGGATGTGGTTATCGATCATGTGATAGAACGTCTCGAAACACTCGGTTATGTGGATGATATGGACTTTGCGCGGTGGTGGGTGCGCAACCGAGAAGAGTTCAGGCCGCGCGGGCCAATGGCGCTGCGCTCTGAGCTTCGTGAAAAGGGTATCGACAATGCGATCATTGACCAGGCAATCAATGAACTGGTCGATCCGCTCGACTCGGCCCGGAAAGCCGCCCAAAAAAAGGCTTCCAGCTATCGACGAGCTGACGAGATCACGTTTCGACGCCGGATGACTGGCTATCTGTCTCGGCGGGGGTTCGACTACGATACCGTGAAGGCGGTTATCGATGAACTTCTTGACGAGGAGTAAACAAAAAAATGGACATAGTACTAGCTCTAATCGCAGGGCTGGTCGTAGGAGGGCTGCTCGGTCTTTTCGGTTTGATCGCCTACCAGAGCAATAAAGGCGGCAGCCGGATACAGCAAGCGGAAGAGGAAGCAAAAGAACGCCTCGCCAACGCCGACCGTGAAGCAAAAGATCTCCTGCGCGAAGCCAGACAGGAACTACAGAATGAGCAACAAGAGGTCGAACGGACGCTGACCAAGCGCCGGACGGAATTGGAGCATGAAGAAGAACGGCTGAATCGACGCCGCGATGACCTTGACCGGCGTTTTGACCGGATCGAGCAGCGCGAAAAAGACCTGAACAAGCGCCAGAGCCGCATCGACAAGCGCCAGAATGATATTGAGCAGCGCTGGCTGGATCAGGAAGAAGCCATCGCCCGTATCGCAGAGATGACCCGTGATGAAGCACGTGAACATTTGCTGCGCCAGATTGAAACCGAGACCCGGCATGAAATGGCGCGGGTGGTCCGCGAAATCGAAGCCGAAGCGCAGGCCAATGCCGAAGATCGGGCACGTGATATTGTGGCAATTGCCATTCAGCGGCTGGCCTCCGAGCATGTGAATGAAATCTCGGTATCGGTTGTGCCGCTGCCTTCGGACGATATGAAGGGCCGTATTATCGGTCGCGCCGGGCGCAATATCCGCTCCTTTGAGCAGTCAACGGGCGTAGATGTGATCGTGGATGACACACCGGAAGCGGTCACTATTTCGAGCTTTGACCCCGTCCGTCGCGAAGTTGCCAAACGTGCCCTCTCCAAGCTGGTACTGGACGGGCGTATTCACCCGGCCCGCATCGAAAAGCTGGTTGAGGATACGCGCAAAGAAGTAGATCGTATCATCAAGGAAGAGGGTGAACGCGCCGCCTACGAGGCCGGAGTGCCCGGTTTGCATGCCAAGATCATCGAAATGCTGGGACGGTTGAAATTCCGCACCAGCTATGGGCAGAATATGCACTCGCACTCGATTGAGACATCCCATCTGGCGGGGTTGATTGCTGCCGAATTGGGGGCAGATGTCACCGTTGCCAAAGCGGGTGGTTTGCTGCATGACCTCGGCAAGGCCATTGACCACGAGGTTGAAGGTCCACACGCCTTGATTGGCGCGGAGTACTGCGAACGTTTCGGAGTGGGTGGCAAGATTGTGAACTGCATCGCCAGCCACCACCATGAAGTGTCCCAGGACTGCATCGAAGCCATCATCGTGGAAGCGGCAGATGCCATCTCCGGTGCGCGGCCCGGTGCGCGACGTGAAAGCCTTGATGCCTACATCAAGCGGGTACGGACACTGGAAGAAATCGCCAACTCTTTTGAGGGAGTGCAGCAGTCATATGCGCTGCAAGCCGGACGCGAAGTGCGGATTATGGTCCGCCCCGAAGAGGTGGACGACCTCGCCGCCATCCAGTTGTCGCGGGACATCTCGCGCAAGATCGAGGAAACCATGCAGTATCCGGGGCAAATCAAGGTGACAATTATCCGCGAAACCCGCGCAGTTGAGTATGCCAAGTAGGATGAATTCATTCCCCCTTTGTCACTGTGTGACATTTCCCCCATAAATAGGGGAAGTTGGGAGGAGGCCGATTCTCGGCCCTATAGGTTCCCTCTCCATTTATGGGGAGGGTCAGGGTGGGGATAAGTTCATCAATGCAAAAAATAAGAGCCATGACGTGATATGTCGTGGCTCTTGTTCTTCTGAATTATCAGAAAATCCTCTCAATATTTTATTTTTGTCTCATTTGCGGCTGAATACACCTTATTTTGATACCTCCGGCATATCAACCTCCGGGGCCAGCGTCTCGCAGTTACCCAACTCCCGGACGAGATCGGAGCGTATCCATTCACCCGATGTGAGCGACCACCACACGTAGCCGTCGGGGGCCATCACCTGACCTTCCACATCCATCACCTGACCGGATTCAATCTGACCCGCCTGTTCAAAATTGATGCCGGGGCCTTCGCGCAAGTTGACGTTCTGGTTGACGGTAACGCCGCAGTAGCCTTCGTCGCTCTCCCACACCAGATCAAGCTCATAAATCCACAGGCCGCGTGCCTCACAGCGCCCGCCAAATCCTGTGGCAAACATTGCCAGCCCATAGCTGCCTTCGCGGGCTGTCAGATCGTCATTTCTCATGACGAATTCGCCATTGATGAAGACCAACAACTCATCATCCCGCACAATCGCCATAAAATGATGCGGCACATCAAGGCTGTAGGTATCAAACGTAAAGTCAAAAATTGGATCGTCGAATTCACCGGGCTGGTCCAGCAGGAACGGGCCGCCATCGCTGGTGAAGCCGACCAGCGTATAGGCGGTTGCCAGCGAACCGCGTGTCTCAATGCGCGACATCAGCGCACAGGATTCAAGTTCATCGGTGTTGCTCGGTGTGAATTCCAGTTCGGCGGCGATCACATAATCGGTGTGCGGGCGAAATTCGGCCAGCGGTGTATAAAATCTGCCACGCCCGTCGAAGAACGCATAACCCGTCTGATAGACCAGACTGCCACCCAACGGGATAATCTCGTTGGCCTGCAACTCCTCAACAGCAATCGTATAATCCTCGGCAAAATAGACCAAATTATCAAATGATGTGGATGGCTTGCTCGGTGTGGATGTTGCTTTGGGCGTTGGTGTGGCGAGGAAATTTTCAAAAATAGCCGTCGAGGTCATATTGAGTTCCGAAAAAATAGCTGTAGCGGTCCGCATCAAGTCGGACAGTTTAGGCGTGGCGGTTGGCGCGAGTTCGTTCGAAAACAGCGCGGTTGATGTCTGGAAAATCGGAGCCAGTTCAGACGTAGGTGAGCTACCCTGCAATTCAGATGCGGGCGCATTGGAGCCGGATTGCGACGCGAGGGAGATGGTTCCCCCCACCATTAAAATGACAAGTGTCACGAACAAAATAACTGGAATGCGGTATGTGGATGACATTGAGGCATCCTCCATAAGATTCGCCGCAGGGGACACCTGGCTTTAGCCGGGTGGGGAATGCGACTTTACTCCTTTGCTAAATTCCTAAAATGGGTCGTTTTTGATGCTGAC
>JAKEEQ010000203.1 GCA_022616515.1 Chloroflexota bacterium
CCCGTACGAATAAATTCCGCCACCATCATCCGGCGTAAATCCATTTCGTATGGTCAGTTTACTAAATCTCATTATAATACTGCTATCATGAGACTCAATAATGCGATGGTCGGAGTTAGCTGGATTTGCCGCTGATTGCATAATAGTCAGTGCCTGTCCAAGCCCTTGAAACAATACATCCTGATCGTCACGAATGACATCAAGGTCATCTTCCGCGTTTAGTTCTTCGTCGGTTTGATTAGCTGCACCTAACGTCAATGTGTAACTGCCCTGAACCGTCAAATTAATTATATAAGGCGTTGATGCCGCTTCACAATCGGGTACTATCAACTCATTCACAACATCAACCGCTTCGCGTAATGAACACAACCCATTTGTCGTCCGTTCATCAATGGTAGTTTCGACGTTAATGATATGGTTAGACGGGGTCGGCGACGGCACGACGGTTGGTGTCCTGGTCGGACTGGGTGTCCTTGTATTAGAGGGCGTCGGCGTCGGTGTTGAGGTGTCGGTTGGCGTGAACGTGAGAGTTGGTCCTGTTGCAGTTGGAACAATGAGGTCTGATTCATACGACCCAATGTCACATATATCGTCACCACCACCGCTTATAAGTCGTGGTTGCCCGCGCTGGTCAATGCCGTTAAGCTCTGGAGCGCAGGTCGCACCCTTTCGGTCGATGGCGGGACTGCCGCTCTTGAGGCTATGCGTAAGCGTAGGTCCACCATTATTGGCAATTGCATTTATGAGTGGGTCAACGTTATCACCAACGCCCGTGAAATTGGTATCGCCCCAATTACAGGTGTTATCCCCCGAAATGTTGTAGCGTCCATCGATAAAATCTCCGCTACCCGAGCAATTGTCACCGAAGTTATAATGAATGGTATGGCTAGAAAAATACTTGGCACTTGAGCCGGTATTGTACACGCCACCTTCATCGTTGTTGCTATCGAAATTATTGGCAATTGTTGTGAAAATCGTGTCCAGATTACGACTGTTATAAATCGCCCCGCCTCGACTCGTAACGCCATTCTCCGAAATCGTCGAGTTTATAATGTCGGCATTCAGTGTGTTGTAGATACCTCCACCGTCAGCAGCCGAATTATTGTAAATTGTCGAGCGGTCAAGAGTTAAGGTAGCGGCGTTATAGATTGCGCCACCTCTGGCATTTGTGTTGTTCAAAGTGAAGAAGGAGGTCAGGATTTCCAGTGTAGACGACGACGTATTATAGATAGCTCCTCCATAACGCGCCGCTGAGTCGTTGTTGGTGAATGTAGAACGTCGCACAATGGCATCTGAGCTTCGAAAATAGATCGCACCGCCATCCGATTCGCCAACATTGCCCACAAACTCCGAATCCCTGATATCTACAGGTGCTCCGTCAACGTAAATCGCTCCGCCACGTTCTGTCGTGAAGTTATCAGACAATTTTACATCGTCAAGATTTAGCGGCCCTTCGGTGCGGATACCACCGCCATGTGCAATTTCATTACCATGACGAATGGTAAGCCCATTGAAGGTTACATTGGTTGTATCATTGATGATGTCGAATACACGACCGCCAGCGGATTCTGGCAGAGTATGTGCCTGTATGATGGTCTGGTCAATCCCAGCACCATTGATCGTAACAGGAGTGATGATGTCAAAGTCCCCGTTGAGGTTCGCGTCTTCGTTCGTGCTGGCAATTGTGATGGTATAAGTGCCTGCTGGAACATTTATAGTGTAAGGCGCTGTTCCCAGAGTTCCACAGTCTGCGGCACTCACACCGTTTATGAGGTTGATTGCCTCACGCAGCGAACATTGACCATTAGTAGTAACTGCATCTGCCGTGGTCGTCACGTTAATTGTCGTCGCCGCATGGGTTGTGTGATATGAGGTTGAAAAGTACAACCCAAAACTGAACAAGAACGCGACCAATAATAACAATCGGATGAATCGCATCAATGTTGCTCCATAAAATATGTATACAAGTCCATTTGTATTATAGTCCTATGAACCTTTAGGGGCTACTTATTTTTTGTTAAGCCTTCCTGACATTTAATTTACATTCACAGTTGATAGACCATTTTCCGGGAATGAAAGCATTTAAAATGCCAGAAATACGCACGCTAGGTGCCGCAAAATAGTTAAGGACTAATGCTCTTTGAAGATTGTAACAAAAAAGCGATGCTCTTCAAAAGACAAAAAGGCACCGCTTTGCCATGACATGTGGCGTTACTTAGCGCGAATTGGGTGGCGGCAGCGTTGAGACAGGATTCAACTCAACGGTCGGTACTGGCGTGGACACCAGTGCTGGAGGCGCATCCACGAACAGCGTAAACCGGATGCTCCATAGACTCCATACCCGATTCGTCCGTCCCCGCACCCGCCAGAATAATCGGTCCGGTGTCAGCGGCGTGGTGAGCGTCAACTGTGTCGGACCGCCCGAATTTTGGCGGATGTCAACCGTGCGAGTCGCCGCGTCCGGGTCGTCAAACACGAACACGCGATAATTATTCGCATTGCTGATAGGCGTCCACGAAAACAAAGGATGGGGATTGGTGGTGCGCGACTGATGTTCCGGTGTCAATGGCGTGGGACGCTCGTCACTGCGGCACTTGAATTGACCGAGATTGACAGACTCGGCATCACCAGAAGTTTCCGTCACCGTCAAATCATCCCACTTTTCGGGTCCGGCGATGGTGGTGGTTCCGAGGCCAACATTGGTCACAGGTGTACTGATCCCTGCACTGGCAGTGATATTGAATGGACCATCTCCTGCTGAGATCGTGACAGCAACGTTTTCATCCACACAGGTGGCGGATGATACCAGTGAGATTGGCCCAACGGGCGTATCCGTCGGCGGCACAGGCGTATCCGTCGGTGGTATAGAGGTGTCGGTTGGTGGCACAGGCGTATCCGTCGGCGGCACTGGTGTGTCGGTTGGTGGCACTGGTGTATCCGTTGCAGGCGGAAGAACAACCTCATACGCGCCAATGTCACAGTTGGCATCCCGTGCAAACCCCCGCTGGTCAGTCGCGAGTCCACAGTTCGGGTTACCATCAATGGCCGGATTCCCCGGATGGTCAATCAGGGCCAGCGTTTGTGAAAAACCGCCATTGTCTGCCAGTGTTGTTTCTATATCTACGCCCGGCGTGATGGTTTCAGTCGCAAAGACGTTTGAGCCACCTGCGCTGAGATTGTTGCTGCTCGAAATAACTTGTCCGTTGGTCCCTGACGTTTCGAGATAGAGTATGCTGCCGTTTACTTCCCAGCATGTACCTAGATTCGATGCAATCTCTGCGGGTTCACTGTCAAAAAAGGTGACATGATCCCAGCGTATGTACCCGCCACATACACTGCTGCCGCCACCAGCTTGAATACTGATAAGGTCACCCAGCGATGAGCTAAAATTTGAGATTGTGACGTTTTTCATCTCGAAGTTAATGTTCGAGCCGGAAAGGTCCAGAATCCCTGAATTGACTTGAAAATTAGTAAATAGGCTGTTAGAAACAAACAGACCAGGATCTGGAACTTCTGTGCTAGCTCCTGAAGCGGCAATAGAAATGTAACTACCGCTGCCAGATGGCCCATCGCTTCCATCAATCATACTGTTTTCAAAAATGACCTGGCCTGTGTACATTGATGATTCAAGCTCGTTTACCAGAAAGTAACTGTTGCGGAAAATGAGCCGAGCATTTTGCACATCACCGGCTATGTCTAAACGACCATTGAATGTAATCCCATCAAAAACCATGGATTTGCCGCCCTGGTCCGATAAAAAATTGCTCTTAATAGTAAAATCACCCTTGATCGTTGAGGCACTGCCAGGTTGGATAGTCACTTTTGCGAAAAAGATAGTTCGTGGACCACTGAGACTGTAATCCACATCGACATCAAGCACAATGGTGTCTGCGCCATTGCCTGCCGGGCAGTTTCCGGTGGCGGTATCTTCTGCCGCCGCAATCATCGCATCTACAAATGTACAACTGCCATCCACCACAATCACGTTCGCCTGTGCCGTCTGCGGTGGATTGATGTAGATAAAAACGCCAAGTACAATCGTCAAAATGAGGAAAAGTCGCATGTCAGGTCTTCCGCTAAGTTAGCTTCTATTGCAAAGTATAACAAAAAAGCGGCACCCCTCAACAGACGGAAAGGCACCGCTTTGTCATGACAGATGGCGTTTCTTAGCGCGAATTGGGTGGTGGCGGCAGTGTGCCAACTGGCGTAGGTTCAAAACGTGGCACCACATTCGGCGCAATTTGTGGTGCGACTTGCGGCGCGGGCAGGACCGTTTGCGGGTCAATAAAGAATGTTCTTCGCGTACTCCACGCGCTCCACAGGCGATCACGTCGTTCACGAACACGCCAGAAATAGCGCCCAGGCGATAATCCTTGCGACAATGTGTGACTGGTCGGTGCGCCGACGGTATTTTCACGAATATCAACCGTGCGTTCGGCGGTAATTTTATTGTCGAACACAAATACGCGATACTTCTGCGCCGCAAACACCAGATTCCATGAGAATGTGACAAACGGATTCGTCTGGTGGGCAAGATGGGCCGGATTGACCTGCACCGGCGTTGGGGGACGCGGGCAGGCTTTGTTGTCTGGTGCGGGCAATGTTGCCGCAGAGTTGTTATCCACACGCCATTCACATTGATTGACCGCCACGAAATCATCCATCGTGAAATCCATCAGTTCGCGCAGGTGATCGTTATTCCAGCGATCATCGGGTACACCGTTCAAGTAGAGGGCTGTTCCGTTATCCGCCAGGATCATGCCGTAGGTTTTGAGTGTTCGCAGAATGACCTGAGCTGTTGGTGAGTACGTTGAGATAACGGCTTCAGAAACTTCAAGACGCAGACGCAAACCCATCGGCGGATATTGTGGACCACTCTGGCTGCCCGCTTGATGTCGCGCAGGCCACACATAAGCCGTCTGTGTGACAGGCACGGTAAACCGGATGGCATGATGCAGCATCCCGTCGCCGCTAATGGCCGCCTGAACTTCGTCGTACCGCAGCAGGAGTGGGAAAATGGGCAGCCCCGCCGCATCAGCAGAAGTCCAACCTTCGGGGCGCAGCGTATAACCTTCAAGATCATAAATTGCACCGGAATCAGCATCCCACCATGAAGCCTGTGGTGTCGCATTGTAAAGCTCGTACAGGATGCAGTTGGCAGTATCTATCGCCAGCACATGGGCATCGCTAGCCGCTTCAATTGGTGCATCCAAAGGAATCGGCATCGGGCCGGGATCACTTTGGTTGCCATACGCGATGTAATTGATGGGAATCAGCGGCTCGATATTGCCATTGACGGTGATGAATGGAATCCCAATCTTGTTTCCTGATCCCGGCGGCCATTCACCGGGGCCAAAGTCTGTAAACAGTGTTTCGTTTCGACCAATCGTGTTTTTATAGTACTCGGTCAAAACACTCGGTTGCAGAGTGTCAACCGGCGTGTTCAAGATGTGATCGTCCGGGAAAACCGGACAACCCCCAATCGTTGGCTGGGTTGATCCTTGAGCATCAACGACAGGTTCATCAATGGGCGATGCCAACCAACCACCCCCAATCAGAACAGATAAAAGCAGGATGATGCGAAAAATTCTCATGATGATAAGTCCCTGAATAACGGTCAAAAACATACAGCCTGCGATTGTAACAACAAAGCTGCATCCACTAAAAGCCTATCACACTTCGCCTGAGAAGACTTAAGGTTTATGGCTTATTTACTTTTTTTCAACGCCTCGGAATTATCATTGGCAAAGGGGCGCGGCAGCCGCACACGCAGCCGTTTGCGGCGAGATTTCTTGCGGAGACCTGTCGTCACGATGAGTTGAGAGGTGGTGGGGCGCACATAAGATTTGGCCGTGACAGAGGCACTGCTCGGAATCGGTGGTTCCTCCATCGCCAGCAGTTCATCAACCGAGACAGGCGTTTCGGACCGGGTATCCGACTCGGCTGGTGGGGCAGGTTCGTCTTCGGGTGTCGTCAGCGATGGGGCAGGCGTGGGTTCGCCGATGTCCTGCGGACGCTCAATGCCAAAGACTTCCCAGATACTCATCGAATCGGTATCTCGTTTTTCAACAAGCGGTTCTACGATGTCGTCAGCAGCAGGCTTCTTCTCTTCTTTGGTTGCTGATGGCGGTATCATCTCTCCTGTTTGCCCGGTAACAACTGTCCTCGCTGGTTCTTCAGTGATAATAATGGGCGCACTCGGACGGGTATCTTCCTCTTTAGGCGGCGGGGTGACCTCTTCCTTGACATCAAAATTGCTTGTTACAAACGAAGGCGGTGCAACACGCGGAACACTCGGCGTATCTTCAACGCGCACCGGCGGCTCTTCAATGGCCGGTTCGGCTGTCGTTTCAGGCTGCTGTTTGCGCTGTTCCACCTGCTCAAATAACTGCGCCCCATATTCAACGCGGTGATCCACATCCGGCGCTTGTTGAACGCCCATCTTGGTCCGGTAATTGTCATCAATGGGCACACCCTTTGCCACCACATAACGCCGCAGCTCACGCAAACTGCCAATCATCTGGCGGTTTAACTGGCGGCGACGGCGACGTAAGCCAAACAGCGCCGCAATAAAACCACGCACTTGAAATTCAGTCGTCCACTGTACGATAGTTCCATCCGGGGTGGCTTGCAGCCGGATGCGGAATAAGTTGTAAGAATACTTTTTGGTATCAACAATGCTGTATTCATAACCAAAGCCGTTGTACCACGCTTTGAATTCCTCAATAAAATCTCGCTGCCCCTTGACAGGTGTAATGCGGCGACGGACCCCTACACCAGCCGCATTGGTGGACAGCAGCGATACAGCCTTCACATCCACTCGCCAGCGTGGAAGCTGTGAGTAGTCCGCTATGATTTCCCAGACAGTAGTCATTGGGACAGGAATCAGAATTCGTTCGTCAATCAGGGCCATTTTTGTCAGTGATAATGAACGTTCAGGTATCGCTCCCTACTATAGCTTCCAACATTTGCGACTGCAAGCGGGTGTGTTAAACTAGCAGGCAGTTCACACTTGGATCAGGATCATCAATGCCAGGGCCTACTATCCTTTTTGGATTTGTTGTCGCTACACTCTTTGGTTCCGTTTTCCATTTAATCGTTGGCGGTGATGCTCGCCGGTTAGCCCTGTTTCTGATGATGAGCTGGGTTGGCTTTGCCCTGGGGCATATCACCGGAGACCTGTTAGGAATAGAAATCCTGGATATAGGGGCGTTGAATATGCTGAATGCTACTGCCGGGGCATTTCTCGCAATGCTGCTGGCATTTATGTTGACAGGAAATACGGCATGACTGACCAGACTCCACTTGAGCAAATGACTGATGAAAATGGGCGTGGCTGGAAGTTCTGGGGGATTGCCGGTACTATTGCCACGATTGTCCTATGCATGGTGCTGTTTCTGATTGCGGCTGGTATTGGCCTGATGAACGAAAGCACCTCTGCCATGGCGGATTTTGTGGCGATTGCCCGCGACCTGTTGATTATCCTGCTGACCCTGCAAGCCATTGTCATCGCCGTAGCCGTGATTGTGGTGATTGTTCAGGTGTCGGCACTGTTAAACGTGTTCCAGAATGAAATCGAACCCATTGTATCCGGCGCACAGGAGACGGTCGATGTGATGAAGGGTACGGCTGAATTCGTCAGCAAACATGTCACCGAGCCGGTTATCAAGACCACAGGCTACGTTACCACAGCCCGTGAATTCGTAAAGGAAG
Organism: Chloroflexota bacterium; assembly: GCA_022616515.1. Taxonomy (GTDB): domain Bacteria; phylum Chloroflexota; class Anaerolineae; order Aggregatilineales; family J027; genus JAKEEQ01. Next base: position 7,714 of record JAKEEQ010000203.1, read on the forward strand.
CCAGCGGTCTCAGAGAGATGATCGATTTATTCTCCGAAGACAAAGAACAAGAATGGTGATCTAGCCCCCCTCCCCGCAAGCTAGTCACCAACGGCAAATAAACGTTCGCCGGTCTGTACACGCCACAGCGCAGCATATAAACCACCCCGTGTAACCAGTTCTTCGTGCTTGCCCTGCTCTGTCACCTGTCCCTGTTCAAGGACGAAAATGCGATCTGCATTGCGAATCGTGCTCAAGCGGTGGGCAATCACAATCGTGGTACGCCCAACAGCGATCTTCTCCAGAGATCGTTGAATAGCCGCTTCGGTTTCGTTGTCCACGGACGAGGTTGCCTCATCCAGCACCAGAATCGGTGGGTCCTTCAAAACGGCCCGTGCAATGGAGATACGCTGGCGCTGGCCGCCGCTGAGCTTCTGTCCCCGTTCGCCCACCACAGTGTCATAACCCTGCGGCAGCGCCATGATGAACTCATGGGCCTCAGCGATTCTGGCAGCTTCGATGACCTTTTCCATTGGTGCATCAAATGTACCGTAGGTGATGTTTTCTTTGACCGTGCCATGAAACAGGAATACATCCTGACTAACCAGCCCGGTTGCGTTGCGTAGATCCGTCAGATTCAAATCGCGCAAATCATGCCCGTCCAGCGTGATTCTGCCCCCGGTAACATCGTAAAAACGCAGCAGCAGTTTAATAATCGTGCTTTTGCCCGCGCCGGTTGCTCCGACGATGGCGACCGTATCGCCCGCCGGGATGTCCATATCGACGCCTTTGAGTACCTCTTCACCAGAACTGTAGCTGAAACGAACATCCGCAAAGTTTACTGCACCACGAATATCATACACGGCAAGTTGTATGGTTCCATCGTCGATCTGAGGCTCCACGTCCAACAAATCCAGAATCCGATGGGTGGACGCCATCGCCCGCTGGTAAAGGTCAAACACTTGCCCCAGACTGGTCAAAGGCCACAGCAGGCGCTGTGTCATGAACACCAGCACACTGTACACACCGACATTTAACCGGCCATCGAGCGCCAGATAACCACCAAACACCATGATGGCGATAAATCCAGAGACAATGACCATTCGAATCAACGGTGAAAAAGCGGAGCTTAACACAATGGCGCTCTTATTCTTGAGGCGATAGGCATCACTTTCCTGACGCACACGCTCGACTTCATACTCCTCAGCGGTAAAACTCTTGATGGTGGCAATGCCGCCCAGATTATTGGAGAGCTGGCTGTTGATGTCACCGACGCCTTCACGTACGGCGGCGTAGCGTGGGGCAAGCATCTTCTGAAATTTAACCGACCCCCAGATAATGATGGGAATAGGGATCAGGGACATCCAGGCGACGGTGGGGGCCGTCACCATAAACAGCCCGCCAATGACGACAATCGTCGTTGCCACAATAATCAGGTAGTGTGCGCCGTTGTCCAGAAATCGCTCAAGCTGGTTGATGTCGTCA
>JAKEEQ010000204.1 GCA_022616515.1 Chloroflexota bacterium
AAGCCATCGCCCGCGCCGCCTACAGTGCCGACGAGGTATATAATGACCTGCGCGAGTCGCTGGTGATTGATGAATTAGCTGAACATTACCCCGACCGCCGCTGATTAGGGAGCCTTAACCACCGCTTCCCCTTCAAGCACAGTCTCGCCGTCCTGATTGGTAATCACCGTGTCAAATGTGATGATGTTGCTGCGTTCTTTAATTGCCTTGATGGTGCAGGTGGCGATGATCGTATCCCCGATATAAACAGGTTTGGTGAATTTCAGCGTCTGGTTGAGGTAAATCGTGCCCGGACCGGGCAGGTCATTGGCGAGCACCGCCGAAATCAAGCTGGCCGTGAGCATCCCATGCGCGATACGTTCTCCGAACATGCTCGCTTTCGCATATTCATCATCAAGATGAACGGGATTCGTGTCGGTGGAAATCGTCGCAAAACCACGAATATCGTCATCGGTGATGGTTTTGGTGCGGCTGGCACTGGCTCCTATTTCGTAGGCCATGATGGGGGTATCCTTTCAGAGCGCAAAAATAAAAGGGTGGCTCTCACCACCCCGATACTATCAACTTACTGCCCAACTTGCATCGGCATGATGACATACAGGAACTGCTCCCGTTCATCACGTCCCAGCGGGCGTATCACCCCCGGATCAGATGACGTGTTGGTTTCCAAAAGTATCTGGTCATCACGCAGCACATTTAGCACATCAATCAGATAACGAATGTTGAAGGAAATCTCGACACCAGTGCCTTCAATCGTCGCGTCAATCATGCTGGTGTTGTCGCCCATCTCATTCGATTGGGCACTGACATTGACTGCCCCCGGTCCGCCATCACTCGACGGTTCAACGCGCAGCCGGGCAATATTCGAGTTGTCACGGGCAAAAATCTCGGAACGCTTACAGGCTCGCAAAAACTCATCACGGTACAGAAATGTTTCGGTGCTGTGATTTGCCGGGATGATCCGTTCGTACTCCGGGAATGAGCCTTCAATCAGGTTCGAGATGACGTCAATATCACCCATATGGAACATAATCTGGTTACGTCCATCCGGCACACTGACGAAGACTTCATCTTCATCATCAATGATCTTTTCAATTTCAACTAAGGTACGAGCCGGGATAATAATTTCTAGCTCTTCACCAACCTCAAAGTCGAGCGTGGTCTTGCGCACGGTCAGACGAAAACCATCCGCCGACGCCATAGTTAAGGTGTTGCCTGAGAAATTGGTGTAGATGCCGGTCAATACGGGGCGATTATCTTCGCGGGCCGCCGAAAAGGCCACTTCAGAGATCATATGTTTCAGCACTTCGCCAGGAATAACAATCTTGGCATTCGGATCGGCTTCAGGAACCAGCGGAAATTCTTCGGCGGGAATACCGCGCAGATTGGTATCCGTACCGCCACACTGCAAATTAATCGTCTGGTTACGGGTATTGAGTTCCATGTCAATCCGTTCAGGCGACAGATTGCTGGTCAGGTCATAAAAGGTACGGGCTGGCACCGTTACCGAGCCATCTTCCTCGACTTTCGCACCTACCCACATGGAGATACTGAGTTCAAGATCGGTCGCGGACAGCTTCAAACGCCCATCTTCTGTCGCCAGAAGCACATTTGAAAGCACAGGTAAAGTCGGTCGGGAGTTCACGGCACGGTTGACGATGCTTAAGCCGCGAACCAGATTTTCTTGTAGAACTGATACGCGCATATGTTTTTTCGCCTTTTACATGCATTTTTGGCAGGGGTTCAAATGGTCATTATACTTGTGCGTAAGGGGTATGCAAGGGGCATTCGCTCTAATGTTCTAACAGGTTAAAATTGGATATAGTAGCAGTTAGGTATCAATTTCTATGCAAAGAGAATGGCGATACACAAGCGCCGTACAGTTAGAAGACTTGAAAATCCCGGATTGGTCTCTGCCCGGCGGCGCACTTTCACCCGAATTGATGGCAGTGGTCTATACACGCGGCTTCAAAACTGAGGATGAGGTAGCCGCGTTTCTGATGCCGGAGCGTTATCAACCCACGCTCCCCACTGAACTACCGGGGATGGAAAAAGCAATTCGCACCATTCGCAGACTGCGCCCCGGCGACAAAATTCTGGTCTGGGGTGACTTTGATGTAGACGGCATGACCTCAGCCGCCATGCTGGTTGAAGGTCTCAAGAAGATTGGCTTTGATGTCGTCGCGCACATCCCGAAACGTACCGAAGGGCATGGCGTCCACCTCGACAGTCTGCGTGACATCGTCGCTGAGAATGAACCAGCCCTTGTCCTCATCTGCGATACGGGGTCTGATGCTATTGATGAAGTGGAATATCTGCGTGACCGTGACATTCTGACCATCATCGCTGACCATCATCACATCAGCCCGCCTATGCCTCGTGCCGACGCCATCATCAATCCACGGTTGCTCCGCGAGGGCACTCATCCGCTCATTCACCTGTCGGGGGCCGGTGTCTGTTATCTCTTTCTGGAAGCCCTGTTTCTGGAATACGGTCATAAACGCGAGGCCGAGAAATTTCTGGACCTTGTCGCGCTGGGCCTCATCGCCGACGTCGTCCGGCAGGTTGATGATGTCCGCTATCTTATTCAACGCGGGCTGCGTGCCCTGCGAACCACTGAACGCGCTGGCCTTCAGGCACTGGCTGCACAGCTTGATATTGAACTCGTGAACTTGACCAGCAAAGATATTGCCTTTACCTTTGCTCCTGCCATCAACGCCTTCGGGCGGCTGGATGATGCAGCCCTGGGTTTAGAATTATTGACCACTAAGGATACCACTCGTGCTCAATATCTGGCCGGGGTTGCCGACAGCCTCAATCAGAAACGCAAGATGATGACGCAGCAAATCACGGATGCTGCCGAAAGGATGATCAGCGACAATCCATCGCTGGTCGAAGAGTGGGAGGCGCTCGTTTTGCACAGTCCCGGCTGGGATGGCAGTATGCTTGGCCCGGTGGCAGCACGACTTGCCGACAAATATCAGAAGCCTGTGGCGCTGTTGGTTGAAAAAGAGAATGGTATCGCCAGCGGATCGGTACGCAGCATTGACAACTACCCGGTGGATGAAGCCCTCAAAATCCTGGATGATGTGCTTATCACCTACGGTGGACACGAAGGGGCAGGCGGTATGTCATTATATCTAGACGAGTTGCCCGCTCTACGTCGGAAGTTATCGAATGCCTTTGCCAGTGTGCGCCAACCCGGTGCTGATACCGCACTCATGATTGAGGGCTTGCTGCCACTCGAACGCTTAACGCTCGATTTTGCGTTGGAAGTGCAGCGGTTGGCTCCGTTTGGCAGCGGCAATGACGCGCCGGTATTTGTCACTCGTGATCTGGAGATGCGCAGCGTCGCCAAATTGGGGCGCAACGACGAACACCGCCGTCTGATTGTCGAAAATCGAGATGGGCAGCGCCAGCATGTTTTCTGGTGGAGCAGCAGCGACCTCGATCTGCCCGACCGCCGCTTTGATCTGGCCTACACATTGAACGTATCAACCTTCAAGGGTGAACGCCAGATGCAAATTGAACTGGTCGATTTGCATCTACTGACCGGTGAAGATACTGCGTCAGAAAGCGCCCTCGAAATCCTCGATTATCGTGATGTGGACAATATTCAGGCCGTCCTTGAGGAAATTTATGCAAGAGATACACGGGCCATTGTCTGGGCTGAGGGCTTTTCAACCTCAAATTCACCGGGCTTAACCTTTAGCGATCTTGCCGAAGCCGATGCCCTCGTCATCCTGAGTGCGCCTGCCGACCCGACCCAGTTCGAAAAAGCCGTCGAGAAGGTAAAACCGCATCGAATTTATCTGGTGGCCGTTGACCCGCCCATCAACACGCTGCCCGACTTTCTCAAGATGCTCTATGGCCTTGCCAGCAAGGTCATCGACGACGCCGGGGGCACGGTTAACATTCAAAAATTCATGGAGCGCCTGGCCCAATCCAGAGCGGTTATCCAACTTGGACTGCACTATCTGGAGGCACTGGGCAAAATCCGCGTTGAATTCGGGGAACGCACCCGGATTGACCTCGAACGTGGCAACGGCATGCCTTCCGGTGAAGCAGACGGTGTTGAACGCCGCCTGCGAGCTGCATGGGAAGAAGTGGAGACCTACCGCCGCTATCTGCGCCGGGTCGATATTGACCAGTTGCTGAAAGGCATTGAATGAGCATCTACCGCATACCCCGCCAGACTACCCGTGTTGAATATGTTGTGTCGAATTCACGCTTCATTGGCACCATTGGTCGGGCGGACACCGTTGATGACGCCAGGGCATTTATTCAAGCCGTGCGTGACGAAATGCCTGATGCCAGTCATCATGTCTATGCTTTCATTGTGGGTTATGGGGCCAGCGTTATCGAGGGCATGAGCGACGATGGGGAGCCATCCGGCACATCCGGCCCTCCCACGCTGGCGGTGCTGCGGGGTGCTGATATTGGCGACATCGTCGTGGTCATCACCCGCTATTTCGGCGGCACGAAGCTTGGCACTGGCGGACTGGTTCGCGCCTACAGCCAGACGGCCCGTGATGCCATTGCTGCCCTTGAAACCGAGCTTAAAATCAACCGAATCGTGGCCGGAATCGAAGTGCCATATCCACTCTACGAACGGGTCAAGTTTCTGATTGAGGAGTACGAGATTGATGTCACGGACGAGGATTTTGCAGCAGATGTTACCTTGATGCTGAAAATTCCAGAGCACCGTCTTGGACCATTTAGGGATGCCCTGCAAGAGTTATCTGCCGGGCAGGTAGAGCCTACGATTTTCGAGGATGAGGAAGTATAACCGTAAACGTCGAACCCTTACCTTTGCCTTGACTCTCAGCCCTGATGGTCCCGTTCATGCCTTCCACCAGCATCTTCACAATCGCCAATCCAAGACCAGTCGAACGTTCTCTCCCGGTGGGCCGGGCACTGAGTGTTATGAATTCGTTGAAGACCATCTCCAGATCTTCTTCTGTCATCCCCAGCCCTTCATCGCGAATGATAATGCTGACTTGCTCTTCATCGTCGATGCTGACAAAAATGTTGTTGCCCGGTTCGGTATATTTAACGGCGTTAGACACGAGATTATCCAGCACCCGGCGCAGCGCTACCTCATCGGCCAGCACTTCTGTCACATGTCCATCCAGGAACTGATGAATCTGAATATCCTTTTCGCGGGCCTTCTCGCGATACGCCTCCACAACCTGTAAGGCCAGCGGAACGGGATTAATGCTGTTCAGATCGAATTGCCCTTTGCCAGATTTTAACAGCCGCAAATCGAGAATTTGCGTGACGGTTTGTGTCATTGCATTGGCCGTATCGATCATCGCATCCAGTCGCTGGCGGATTTTGTCAGGTGGGAGCGTCTCAAAGTAGTTACGGATCATATCTGCGTTCATCTGGATGCTGCTTAGAGGTCCCTGAAGATCATGCGCCACGACCTTCAAGAAGTTGTTTTTCTCATTGTCAATGCGCTCAAGCGTCCGGTTCATTTCTGCCAGTTCAATGTTCCGCAGTCGATAAATCTCCGCATCCCGCGACTGCTTGTCGGCGTCAAATTGCGCTTGCAAGCGGTCCAATTCCTGACGTTTGGCCTCGGACAATACGTCATCCTTTAACTGCGAATACTGCTTGAAGTAAGCCAGTGCCTCCTCAAAATTGTGTTCGGCTTCACACAACTCAGCCAGTGCCTTATAACTCGCCATCTCTGTCCACTCGTCACTGTTGTTCTTCGCAATCTCCAGCCCGGTTTCCAGATGTTCCCCCGCCATTTCATAATCGTGCATCACTGTTTGCACCAACCCAAGATTGAGGTATATGGAGGGCAGCAAATCCCTGTATCCGGTTTCTTCGGCCAGTTCCAGTGCCTGCATATAAGCTTCCAGTGCTTCCTCATATCGTTCAAGCCGGTAGCAGGTCTCTCCTAGATGAACGAGATCGCGGGCAAGAGTCATTTTATTGCCGCTTTTACGAGCGACTTCAATAGATTTGTGCCGGTAGTCCAAACTTTTTTCCAGTTCCCCCAGATGACTATAGACGCTGCCAATATCGCTATAAATCAGGCTCAGATTATCCATCCGCTCATGCTTCTCGGCTAGAGCCTGTGCCTTAAGATAAGCATCCAGTGCATTCTCAAAATCCTCGATCTTCAAGTAGAGACTTCCCAGATTAGTATGGGATGACAGAAGCCCGTTTTCGTCGTCGGCATCCTCCCATGAGCTGAGTGCCATCAACTGGTAATTGAGTGCCTGCTCGTAGTCGCCTTTGTTGTCGAAAATTACACCAAATTGACTGTAAACCTCGGCAGCACCACGTTTATCATCAAGCTCATTATAAAATTCAAGAGCCGATTCGTAGGCCCGCAGCGCATCATTCAGTTCGCCAGTTATCCGGTGATACAGCCCAAGTAACGCATAACTCTGTGCCAGTGCGTGCGCGTCCTCAAACGCAGTGCCTAACTGTATCGCTTCATCAAGGTAGGGTCGCATTTCCTGGGGATTGTGTCCGGATAGGTGTTCCGCGATGTCCAGTAACGTGGCAATACGATCTTTGCCTGTGGCAGAGGATAGTTGTTGGCTATTTAGATAGTCCAGATCACTCATCCATGTTTTTCCGGCGCGTACTCATTTATCGACACTATCATAGCGGCAAACCACATCTCAACGCAATTGTAGAGCGTTACCTTCTAGCGCAACCCAAACCGAGCGCGGAGGACCTTCTAACACAAACATCACGGGCGAGCCTGCTACCCGCACAATATCGCTTTCATCTGATTCGGCAGGTGTGGTTGGAATCACGTAAACATTTTCCCCATTGATGCCAACACCAATGCGCGGTGTCTCCAGTGTGGTCCCTGAGACATCCATCAACGTGAACGTATCTTCGAAATCCGCTTCAATCCAGAAATCAACCGCCGTCGTATCGGCTGCCCACATCACATATACGGTTTCTTGCGGTTTTTCGATGACCACCAGTCGCCCATTTGCACTCCGATAACCATTGGCTGCCACCAACGGCGTAAATTGCTCAATGACAAGTGCATACGAATTATAAGCTGGTCGCGCTGAGTTGTCTTCACGCAGGAGGCCATACGGCGGTGTTTCGCCTGCCATAAAATTCGAGTCATACATTTTGTGGACCGCAATGCGATCCGCTCCGGCAGCCAGCCCCAACGCCGACGCTTGCACAATAAAATCGGCTTGATGTTCCAGCGAAATCGCCACTTCTGCCGTCTCCACCGGGGTCTCAGGGTCCAGTGTCGGCAGCGCATTCAGCTCTGTTATCCAGATTTCCTTATCTTCCAGCCCCGAGTCGCGCAAAATATCCCGTACCTGCACGGTTATATCCCCGGCGCTGTCGGTCGTTTCAACCACCCCGCCAATCGGTGTGCCGCGCAGTAAAATATTGACACCCACCGCATCAAAGAAAAAATCGTTTTCCGGCCCGAAGGGGTCCTCCAGCACCAGATCAATAAATTGCTTCAGAAAAAGCTCACGCTGTAGGACGACATCATGCCACCATTCCAGTCCACCCGTGATCACTCTGGCTTCCGGGTCAAGTTCATTGATGGTGAGATAGGCAATTTTGATGAGACGGTAGTAATCGGCGGGGGTTCCCTCCCATGCCTGCGGATTATCGGGCGCATTCCAGATAATCCAGGTATGGATACCCCGCTCCGCCATTGGCGGGATGAATTGGCGCAAAAACACCGCCCATTGATTTTCCGGGTTATCATGCGGGTTATACAGGCCGACCGGCACTCCACCCACCGTCCCGGCATCCGATGCCCACACTGGCGTATTGACGATCATGCCGACAATCTCACGCTCGGTTGCCAGCCATTCATCCCGCAGAAACGCAATATCAAGGTCGCCGGGGCCGTTCGGCTGGATACGCGACCAGTCAAAGGTGATGCGCTCCCAGCTTACCCCCAACTCTTGAGCCGCTGCGGGCCGCCAGTAACCCTCTACGATGCCAAATGGATTGCTGCCAGCTTCATCCTGTGCGCCCAGTGATGCCGGGAAAATAATAGCAATGAGCAATACAATAAAAATCAATCGTTTCATAGCGCGTACACGGTAAGTGCTGAATATCATTTACCAGTGTAGCGAACTTACTCCCGCGCCGCGAGTTTCGTAGCCATATCGACGGAATACGCATCCCAATGCTGACCCCAATAAGAAACCTCGGTCTCAAATGGTCCTGTATACCATTCTGCAACAAAATATTCGTTAGTGCGAGCAAAAATCGGGGCCACCGGAAATTCACCTTCAACACCAAATAATCCTTCCTCAATTTGGCGATAAAGTTCGATCCTTAGCCGAGAATCAAATTGGGCAACAGTGACGTGTTGACTACTGAAACGGGCCAAGATCAACCCATGTTCGTGCTCACCAATAGAATCACAGCTATTCTGAACGCCCTTATTTCAAGTACCTATCTACTCAACCAGATCTTTTGATATCTTTCAATCATTCCGTCGTCGGGCTTCTGTGAATTGGTTGGACATGGGCAAGGGCAGATAACCGCAAAATCAGTTACACTATGATATGTTTACCATCGGGACAACTTTAATGTCGCAAAGTACATAGAACACCATCCCCAGATGCTAGATTGGGATATATAGACTACTATGTTTGATTCAGTAGATGAAACCGTCAGTATTCTGCATGAGCATCAATATATTGCTGACATGGGACTGGGAACATGCCTGTTTCTAGCTTTAAAGATGGGTAAAGCTGTCTTCCTGGAAGGTGAACCCGGTGTTGGGAAAACAGAATTAGCGAAAGTGCTCAGTCAGGCTTTTGACACGCCGCTGATTCGGTTGCAATGTTATGAGGGTCTTGATATCAATCATGCCGTTTACGAGTGGAACTATCCCCGTCAGCTTCTGGAAATTCAGACACGACAGAATCGCCCAAACAATCATACCGGGGTCACAGATGACATTTTTGCTGAGGAATTCCTGCTCAAACGTGCTTTGTTACAGGCAATTGACCAAAGTAATGAGCAGGCTCCTGTTTTGCTTATCGATGAACTAGACCGTGCCGATGAAGAGTTCGAGAGTTTTTTGCTGGAACTATTATCTGATTTTCAGATCACGATACCCGAACTTGGCACAATACAGGCCAGACACCGCCCGATTGTCATTATCACGTCTAATCGAACTCGTGAGATTCATGATGCGCTGAAAAGGCGTTGTGTTTACTTCTGGATTGATTACCCGTCGCCCGACAAAGAAATCACAATTGTACAACTCAAAGTTCCCGGCATTTCTCAACAACTTTCGCAGCAGATTGTGAGTTTTATTCAACAGGTGCGCGAACAGGATCTTTATAAAGCGCCGGGTGTCGCTGAAACACTTGATTGGGCCAGAGCTTTGGGGTATCTCAATGCCCAAACACTGGAATCTCATCTGATTGATGCCACACTCGGATTTATTTTGAAGTATCAGGATGATGTTGACAAGATTCGCGGCTCTGTTGCCGATTCCTTACTAGAACAAACACTTAAAGTGTCTTGAGCTAAGACCATGAACGGACAGCATTTTCTTAACAATGCAGTATTATTTGTCCAATCGCTCCGGCAGGCAGGTTTGCCTGTATCGCAAGAGCAAACAATGGATTTTGTACAGGCGTTGACATATATTGACATCGGTGACCATCAGCAGTTTTATTTTGCGGCACGGTGTATGCTATTGAGCAATCACGAACATCTTCGGCTATTTGATACGATTTTTAATCGCTTCTGGGATATAATGCCTGCTCCTCACGGTCAGGGTCAAAAAGCACCTCGCGCTCCACGCCATCTGCCGGAACAGAAACCCTACTTGTTCACCTACATGGCAACCAGAGCACAAGACTCGGACCCGGAACTAGAAGTTGTCGACAAATCAGGAACTTTCAGCCCGGCAGAAGTCTTGCAAGCGAAAGATTTCTCGCACATGACTTCAGAGGAATTGAATGCTGTTAAACGCTTGATTCAAGACATGCATTGGAAAGCCAGCTTCCGCCGGACTCGACGCCGAGTTGCAACACCTAAAGGCGATATGTTGCATATGCGGCGTGTGATGGCGTCTGCTGTGCGCTATGGTGGTGTGCCCCTTCGATTATCCTGGCAGAGCCGCAAAATCAAGCCGCGCCCGATTGTATTACTGGCTGACATCAGTGGTTCAATGGAAAAATATTCCCGCATAATGCTGCAATTTCTCTACAGTGTATCGCACAGTCTCAACACCGTTGAGTGCTTTGTGTTTGGGACACGCCTTACACGAATTACGCCCCAACTGAAGATCAAAAACATCGACCGAGCAATTGAGGAAGCCGCTCACACGGTTATTGATTGGTCCGGAGGTACGCGTATCGGCGAGAGTTTACATCTATTCAATCGCAGGTGGAGTCATCGGGTACTTGGACGAGGCGCAATCGTCATTATCGTGAGTGATGGATGGGAACGCGGTGATGTTAATCAGTTGAAGAACGAAATGCGCTATTTGCAGCTTCGGTGTCATCGTCTGATATGGCTTAATCCGCTTCTTGGCAATAATGAATATGAACCACTTGTCGAGGGTATGGCCGCAGCACTATCTTATGTTGACGATTTTTTGCCCTGTCATAATTTGCAGAGCATTGAAGCATTTGGTAAACAATTGGCTCAAATCGACGCCTAAGTTGGTATGAATTTGCTTCAAGTCAGACTCATAAGGATGACTAATGTAGAAAGGCATTCTGTCAGGCACATCGATGGTGCCATCAACAAATATTCAACGGTTTACACATGCTTCAGGAAAAAGTGGCAATGGGTTGGGGCTACTATTGTTCGATTTATTGACATGAATGAACCATCTCAAGGCATAGCGGCGTTGTCTATAGTAAACAGATCAAAAAGTTTATCGATGATAATGGTGCTTAATTCATATTGGGAATAAAGGAGGTCTCTATCAATACATTTAGCAAATAGTGCCTTGCAAAATATATGTTGGAGGAAGGAAAAATAAATGATAACGGGTCAATTTACATATTTTGCCCCTACAACGATTGAAGAAGCAATCCAATTACTAGATGAACACGGATTTGAGGCAAAGATTCTTGCTGGTGGGCAAAGCCTGATTCCAGCGATGCGTTTTCGTTTGTCGCAACCGGGGGTCATCATTGACATAAACGGTATTGATGGCTTATCTGGCATTCGCGAAGAAGATGGCAATCTGGTTATAGGCGCTCTGACTCGTGAATCCATGCTTGAAGGCTCCCATTTGGTGCAATCACGTTATCCATTGCTGGCCGATGCGGCCACCGTTATTGCCGACCCGGTTGTTCGCAATATGGCAACTGTCGGCGGAAATATCGCCCATGCCGATCCCGCAAACGACCATCCAGCGGTGATGTTAGCCTATAACGCAGAGGTAACCGCTGTTGGTCCCAATGGCGCACGCACAATCGCTATTGATGACTTCTTTGTGGATTTCTTCGAGAATGCGATGGAAGACAATGAAATTCTCACGGAAATTCGCATCCCTACACCAGCCTCAAATTCAGGCGGTGCCTACATTAAATTGGAACGGAAGGTCGGCGACTATGCGATCTCAGCAGTCGCTGTTCAGTTGACAATGAATGGCGATACATGCATTGCTGCCCGAATTGCACTCACCAACGTCAACCCTGTCCCCATGCGTGCCGAAAATGCTGAACGTGCTCTGGTTGGCATGACAGTTACCGACGACGTGATTGAAACTGTGGGTGAAGAAGCTGGTGCGGAATGTGACCCATCGCCTGACCTGCGTGGAAGTATTGATTACAAACGCGACATCACTCGCGTTCTTACAAAACGTGCCATTAATCTGGCAATAGAGCGTGCGCACTAAAGGAGTTTATGATGAGTAAACATACCGTGACGATGACTGTGAATGGAACAAAATACACCCGCGAGATTGAATCGCGCTTACTGCTAGTACATTTTATACGTGAAGATTTGGAACTGACCGGGACACATATCGGTTGTGATACGACAAATTGTGGCGCTTGTACGGTGTTGATGGATGGCTTTACTGTCAAAAGTTGTACTGTTTTTGCCATGACAGCCAACGGGAAATCCATTGAGACGATAGAGGGTGTAGCACAAAATGGTGCTCTCCATCCACTACAAGAAGGGTTCTGGGAAAAGCATGGTCTCCAGTGTGGCTATTGCACACCCGGCATGATTATGAGTGCCAAACATCTGCTGAGCAATAATCCCAATCCCACTGAGGACGAAATTCGTTGGGGGCTTTCTGGTAATTTATGTCGCTGCACCGGGTACAACAAAATTGTTGAAGCTGTCCAATATGCTGCCGAGAAGATGAGCGCTGAACAGGAGCAAGACGCATGACCTACCATGATCCTGGCAAACCCAAGCAAATTGATGACCGAAACGAATATCATTCTGAGAAACCAGAAGGTGTATCTTCACAGGTTGAAACAACAGAAGAAATTCGTGTAACTACCCCGCCTGAAATATCAGGCATGGGACATCGCATGAAGCGAAAAGAAGATCCGCGCTTCTTGCAGGGCAAAGGCAACTATATCGATGATATAAAGCTGCCGGGAATGCTTTACATGGACATCGTACGCAGTCCTTATGCCCACGCCAAAATCCTCAACATTGATGCCAGTGCTGCTCTGGAGTTGGACGGTGTACTGGCGGTTATCACAGGCAAAGACCTTGAAGCGCATAACTTGCATTGGATGCCCACATTTCAATCTGATACGCAGATGGTTCTGCCAACCGATAAAGTCATTTACTATGCTCAGGAAGTTTGTGCTGTTATTGCAACTTCCCGTTATATTGCTGCCGACGCAGTTGAGTTAGTTCAAGTCGAATATGAACCGCTTGAGCCTGTTATAGATCCTTTTGAAGCTCTGGAAGACAGGGTTATCGTTCGGGAAGATAAAGAGGTAAAAACCAACCGGACATGGCACTGGGAAACCGGAGATAAGGATGCTACCGACAAGGTCTTTAGAGAAGCAGCACATGTTGTAAAACAATACATGTATCTACCACGCATTCATGTTGCTTCGATTGAAACCTGTGGCATGGTGGCTAACTATAATTCTTCAACTGGTAAAATGCAGCTCTATATGACCAGCCAGGCTCCACATGCAGTTCGAACGGTGTTTGCGCTGGTCAGTGGACTTCCTGAACAGAAAATACAGGTAATTTCGCCAGATATTGGCGGTGGCTTTGGTGGTAAAGTACCCGTCTATCCTGGTTATGTAGTATGTGCAGTAGCCAGCTTGCTGATTGGTAAGCCAGTGAAATGGATTGAGGACCGCAGTGAGAATTTACAGGCTGATTCATTTGCCCGTGATTATCATATCAACGCAGAATTGGCTGCCGATGCAGATGGTAAGATAGTCGGCCTGCGTGTGGATACGCTGGCGGATAATGGCTGCACGGATGGTCAGGCCAGCTCATCGAAATTCCCGGCAGGCTTGTACAGCATCTGTACAGGTGCCTATGACTTAAAGGCTGCCCATGTTAGTGTCGATTCGGTTTACACAACCAAGCCAACAGGCGGTGTTGCATATCGCTGTTCCTTCCGTGTAACTGAAGCTGTTCACATGATTGAGCGTATGACCGACATATTGGCCCATGACCTTGGTATCGACCCTGCTGAGTATCGCTTGAAGAACTTCATCCGGCCTGATCAGTTCCCATATAGATCTCCGACTGGATGGGAATACGATAGTGGCAATTATGAAGCGGCACTCAAAAAAGCAATGGATATGATTGGCTACGATGACTTGCGCGGAGAACAAGCTGAAAAGCGTGAGCGCGGCGAATTGATGGGGATCGGCATTTCCAGTTTCGTTGAAGTTGTAGGTGCAGGCCCATCAAAGGACTTCGATATTCTTGGAATCAAGATGTTCGATTCAGCAGAAATTCGCATCCATCCAACAGGTAAGGCACTGGCACGCTTCGGCACAAAGTCTCAAGGGCAGGGGCATGAAACGACCTATGCGCAAATCATCGCGGAGGAACTCGGACTGCCTGCTGCCGACATCGAAATTGAAGAAGGCGATACGGATACTGCGCCATACGGCCTCGGCACATATGCCAGCCGTTCGACACCGACAGCGGGAGCTGCTGCTGTAATGGCTGCCCGTAAAATTAAGGCAAAAGCGAAAAAGATTGCTGCTCATCTGTTAGAAGTCAATGAAGATGACCTGGAATGGGATGTTAATAAATGGCAGGTGAAGGGATCACCCGAACAGGCCAAGACCATTCAAGATATTGCATTTGCAGCTTATACCAATCATCCAGATGACGTTGAAGCTGGTCTGGAAGCCACCGATTATTACAACCCACCCAATCTGACATTCCCCTTTGGCAGTTATATTGCTGTTGTGGACATCGACAAAGGTACGGGGGTGGTAAAAGTGCGCCGCTTTGTTGCTATTGATGATTGTGGCAATATCATCAATCCATTAGTAGTCGAAGGACAGATACATGGTGGGTTGACGCAAGGTCTGGCCCCGGCTCTATACGAAGAAATCGTCTATGATGAGAATGGAACTTGCCTGACAGGAACACTGGCCGACTATCTGTTGCCCACTGCTGTAGAGTCTCCAAAATGGGAAACTGGACACACGATTACGCCATCACCCCACCACCCAATCGGTGCAAAAGGTGTTGGAGAATCACCAACTGTGGGTGCACCGCCTGCGATTGCCAATGCAGTGGTTGATGCTATGTGGCATCTTGGGGTGCGTCATATTGATATTCCGATT
The DNA here is from genome assembly GCA_022616515.1 of Chloroflexota bacterium. Taxonomy (GTDB): domain Bacteria; phylum Chloroflexota; class Anaerolineae; order Aggregatilineales; family J027; genus JAKEEQ01. The sequence goes on from JAKEEQ010000204.1 coordinate 14,754, forward strand.
ACGCCCGAAAAGGTCTGGAAGGCCCTCCGTGAGGCAGGAGTACAGGACTAGTCGAGTCAAACTAACATCTAAATGGGTAGCTAGGGGAGGGTTTCAGACGCTCCCCTACAACAAACTAACTTATTCCGAGGTGGGATCATGTTTGATGAATTGTCTGGCAAGGCACAGGAACTTCACGAAAAGGGCATCCCTTTTGCCACCGCTACGGTTGTCAGGGCGGAAAAACCAACCTCAGGTAGGCCCGGTGATAAAGCGATTATCACTGCCGACGGCAAACTGTACGGGTGGGTTGGGGGAAGTTGTGCCCAACCCACCGTAATTAGTGAAGCAAAAACAGCAATGCGCGAGGCAAAAAGCCGTTTTATACGTTTATCGAATGAAAACGACCCCGCTGCCAATAGGGATGGCCTGATTGTTTTTCCTATGACCTGTTACAGCGAGGGCGCACTGGAAATCTTTATTGAGCCGCATTTACCACAGCCCCAATTGCTTGTCATTGGTACCATGCCTGTCGCTCGTGCGCTTATGCACATCGGACAGGTGATGCAATATCGCGTTATTGCCATAGATCCAGAAAATACTGGTATTCCACTACCCCATGCCAGGACAGTACTTGATAATCTGGGGGCAGTACTTGAAACAGTACGCCCGGAAACCTACGTTGTAGTGGCATCTCATGGCAATTACGACGAAGCTGCTCTGGAACACGTGCTGCAAACCAAACCTCAATATGTCGGTCTGGTGGCAAGCCGAAAACGCTTTGAGACGGTAGTTGAGTATCTTAGATCTCAGGGATTGACCGATACTGAACTGAAACCATTGAAAGCCCCTGCCGGACTTGATATTGGTGCACAGGATGCTGATGAGATTGCGATAAGCATCATAGCTGAAATCGTAGAGCACAGACGGCGCGTTGCGAAATCAATCGATTGGGAGAGCTATCTTGCAGCCGCTGCTGAAGAAGCGAGCACGACTGATTCAGAGGCCCAACCTTCTGATACGGTCATAGACCCGGTATGTGGTATGGAAGTGAAAAAGTCCACAGCTAAAGCCAGTTATGAATATGAAGGTGAGCTGTATTATTTCTGTTGTAATGGTTGTAAGCTAACGTTTTCCAAAAACCCGGAACAATTCGTACACAAGACTCCAACCATGGCGATAGATCCCGTTTGTCATATGGAGGTCGAAATTGCAGTCGCACACTATAAATCTGATTATGAAGGGCAAACATACTACTTCTGTTGTGCCGGGTGTAAGTCCAGTTTTGATAAAGCCCCGGAGGTCTACGTTACTGTGGGAGCATGACTGAACCTGAAATCAGTGCTTCATTGGGGAAATTTCCCGGTGGTGAACTAAATATCTTACCACAAAAGTTCGAAATAAGGTTATTGACGGCGTAAAATCACGCAGTGCTCAAAAATGGTGAGTGAGACTCCAACCTCAGGCGCAGCTTAACCGACTCATGCTGTGCAGTCTCAAGCTTATTACTGCCGTGCAACGCAACATGACCCAACGCTTGTTGAGCCTCTCCAAGTAAATTCGCTGCATAAAGGGCAAGAGCTTCCCCTGGCCCATTCTGGCAAAAGAGGGACTAGTGGGCAGTGAGGTGATCGCAAAGGCTGAACCATTACTGGTGCATGAAAATATTGATCATGCCGATGCGATCTCGCGTAGCAACTTGCAGGCGGTTGATTATGGGCCAATTGCCTCGGAAGTGTTCAATACCAAACTTTTTACACCCACACAAACGGCCTACGTATTGGCGCTTCATTTTGATTTGCTTCCCCAAGAACTGCGCCAGATTGCCGTTGAGGAACTGGTGGCCGATATTGAGCGGCGTGATATGCACCTGTCAACTGGCTTTGTTGGTGCTCCGTATCTTCCACACGTCTTGAGCAAGTACGGACGGCTGGACGTTGCCTGTGCCCTGCTTCATCAAACAAGCTGGCCTTCATGGTTGTACCCGGTAACGCAGGGGCGACAACAATCTGGGAACGCTGGGGTGGCTGGACACAGGAACATGGCTATATAAAACTGTGGCAGGGATTGAGATTGATCCTGAGCAGCCCGGTTACAAACATTTCAGACTTTATGGGCTGGCAGTGGCAGACCTGCAAACCTATCGCCTGCGACAAATAATCCCGGTCGGGCACATGCCCTATGGGGTTGTAGTGGATAATCGGCGGGTGTATGTCAGCAGTTTTGGCTCGGACTCGTTTCTGCCGGGTTCCGTAACACCATTTCCTGATGCAGTTTTCCGAATTATCCGGGTAATCTTGCAATTGACCACATGTTGGCGGTGGCGGACACAGCAGTGCTGTGTCCCTACGGGAAATCGCGGTGTTTCGTAGGGACGCCCCGTTGGGCGTCCGCCAGCTATCGCACCATTACCCAGTTATTTTGTCAAGTTGCATAAGGGAAATTTTATCTGGTACGGTCGGAAGATGGCGCATTTCTGGCCCTATCTCGTCAATGCACTCATCTGGCATGTACCGTGCTGTGGCAGGGCAAAACCTTCCGCTGTCCATGTCATGAGTCCGAGTTTGAAAGAACCGGTAATGTGATTAACTCACCCGCCTCTCAGGCACTTTGGCGCTCATACTGCACTTCTCCGCCACAATGCACACACGGCATCGTCGGTGCATGGTAACGCGGCGTTAACCACATGGAGCAAAACGTTGCCCACCACCTCCAAGATTTGTCGTAATCGCTGTTCCATTTCACGCAGACTACTCACTTGCTCAACTACGGTATGCTTATTCATAGATGATGCCTTTTGGGGCTATTGGTTCGCTACTTACAGCTTAAAAGGTGTCATCTTTTTTTGCTAATGACAACTCGTTCGTAGTCCCGGTTGATACTTAATCCATCATCCACTCCACCACATCAGATTTAGCGACAGATGCGACCGCCATCACGTGATCTCCACCACCGTAGTAAACGTGATACTGTCCATCAAACTCAATGTTGCCGCAGGCGAAACATACATTGGGTACATCGCCCCAGTGTTCCCACGGTGTGGCGGGGCACAAGATTGCCTCATCCTGCCGCTTGATGACTTTGCCCGGGTCTTCAAGGTCGAGCAGTGCGACACCCAAACAATAGATCCGGTCCTCATTGAAACCGTGATAGAACACGAGCCAGCCGTATTCGGTATATAACGGAGGTCCACCCGCTCCAATGCGTTCACAGTCCCATAGTCCGGGTCGTGGCTTCATAATGATCTGGTGGTCGGTCCAGTGAATGAGATCATCCGAATAGGCAATCCACATATCGGGCATACGACGATGGAACATGCAGTAACGCCCGTTGATTTTATGGGGAAAGAGGGCGGCATCCTTGTTATCTTCATCGGGAAGAACGATACCCATGCGCTCCCACTCGATTAAATTCGTGCTCCTCGCCATCGAAACGCGCACACCGTGTGGCGAGTAGGCGGTATAGAGCATGTAGAAAACGCCATCTATTTCCGTGATGCGAGGATCCTCAACACCGAACGACTCAAAGTCATTGGTTGGTTCGAGGACAGGTTGCTCCAGACGATTAAAATGATAGCCATCCGTGCTGATGGCACAGCCAATGCGCGAAATACGATCTAGTCCTTGAGCACGATAATGCATGTAAACGAGATCGTTATAGGCAACAACGGCGGCATTGAACACATTATCGGTTTCCCAGGCATTATGCGTGGATGGGACAAGGATAGGATTGCCCGGATAGCGATGTAGTTTAAGCGTCATTAGCAATGCTCCAATCTTCAGGAAGTTTATTAAAGGTAGTCAGACGCTCGACAACCGCATGATTGCCGAGCATGGCAAGGAAACTAAATGTGAAGACAGCCAGTGGTAGCAGCATCATGATGCTCAGTGAAACCACGATGCCGCCCACGAGCAAGAGAACAAGGTTATACAGTGGCGAGGCTAAACTCAGAAACAATGCGTTTTTCATAGCGATTCGCATCTTCTTCTGCTCTTGAACCATCAAGACCGGCCAGATATAGAACTGCATAGTTACCCACAGAAGTCCTAATGCACTGACAAAAAACAAAAGTGTATTTGCCAGTGCTCCGGCGGCAATCTGTCCGTAGAAATATACGTTCACGAATAACACAACCAGTACCACAATATTGACAAGTGCCCATTGGATACTTAACCACCAGTATTCACGCGCACCATCCAGAAAAGTGTCCAGTCGTTGACCTTTGCCACGTACGAGGCTGTTCGTGGTGCTGTAGAGGCCAGCCGTCGCAGGTGGCAGTAAGATGATGGTGAGGCTTGCAGCCAACCAGAGGGCGTTCGTAACTGCCAGCCCGACAAAACTATTCCAGCAGTCAGCAGCAGTCCGGCGAATAACCTCAAACGCAGCCTGCATCAACTACTCCTCGACCACAGCGACTTGCCCGGTCTCCGTATCGTAGGTCAGGGTCAGACGCTCACCGCCCGACGACGCGAAAACACGTTGGGCGACCACCGGCTGCACCATGAAGCCATCAAACGTGGCACGGCGCAGCGACTCTGTGCCTGCGTACCGTACCCGCAAGATGTGTGTACCTGCTTCTAACGTGATTGGTCGGTCGTCCGCTAAATCAAGCCAAAGATAGCGGCGGTCCGGCGAGGTATTGGCGGGGATAACCATCTCCGGGCCATCATCAATAGTAACGCCAAGTGCAACGGCATTTGCCGCACTGGACAGAACCTGCTCCGCGCCACCCATTTCATCCAAATCGGCCAGTGTATCGACAAAGATAAGTCTGGCAAGATTGGCGGCGGTATCCGGGTCCGAACCTGTCAAATCGAGGAATGAATCACCACCAAAGCCACGCCCGGCTTCGATACCCATGACCGTGCCACTCTCCGGGATAGGTGTGCGCAGCGATTGAAACGGTACTATCGCCTCATAAACGTAGCCATTACCTGTCTCAAAAGCCTGCCACGCCAGTTCAGCATTCGGCTGCCAGCCACTCGCTACCCAATCCCACACCTGTGGACCACGTGACGTTTGGGCCAGCGTGAATTTTGAACTCAGGCGGCGTCCTCCCCCCTCACCATCAACATACACCCACAGCGCGTCATGAGACCACACTGCCGGGCCATATTCTGGCTGCTCGTGAACAGGGTCGCGTACGGTTGCAGCGATATACAAGTTTTCATCGTCCCACATAAACTGTATGTCAAAACTGTCGGTGTCTGGTCCACGCCATAAGACTGCACCACGCAAAATCTGACGGGCAGTGCTGGCAGAAAAGCGCGGCACATCTGTCCATTCTTCCAAGAGACCGTCGATTACAATCTCACCTGTTGCCCGTGTGGCAACCAGCCGGGTTTCCTCGGTGGAAACCGATTGGCGCAGATGCGAAATGTAAAGCCAGTAATCGCCAGATTCGGGAATTTCAAACTCGACTTCGAGTGCATCCCCCTCGCCAAGACTATAAGCCGCCCCGTTGCTGTAGTACGACTCCCCGGTCCAATCATCATGGCGGAGGTCCGGTTGGCCTGCGACGGGATGTCCCCATTCTGCTTCGCGTACCACATAAGGCCGCACCGAAACTTCTTGATAATCCAGATATTGGGATGCAATGGGGTCCTGATGGGTAACGAGCAAAGCCATTAACGCTTCAATGGTGGACTCGGCTCCCGCGTTGCGATTCACACGCCATTCAACCGGGCCGTTAATGCCGTCAAAGCCGCGTCCGGTTTCGGGGTCATATATGGCAACCCCCGCCATGTTATTGCCCATGAACCACGACGCTGTTAAACCGGCAAATTTTGCATAGTTTTCCTCGCCAGTGGCCCGGTAGAGCGCCATATATCCCTGCACAATGACGTTCGTCCCGTAGGCTATCTGACCTAAGCGACGCGGCAGTATCCCGATTTCGCGGATGCGTTCAAAGGCAAGCTGGCGCATCAGAAACGTATTGGCATCTGCTGCTGCCGATTCGATCCAATCATCGCGGTCCAGTGCCGCACCAGCTTCGGCAAGCGCATGAACATGGCGACTGCCCCACGCATGCCAGTAACCGGGCGCATTGGTGGTCACCGGATGCATCCCGAATGGATAGATTTTGCTGTCTCCCAGACGGTAGGCGGCCAGTCCATCCGCGATGTGTTCCATCAACGCTGCTGTGTCGGGGTTTGGGTTGGAGCGATAGTAGGCGGTCAAGCCGAGGAGGGCAATTGATGACACATCGGCGGCCCCACCGGGAATCCAGGCGGGAATGCTAAACCCGTGAAGCTGATTGTATTCCCCATAACTGGTGGCTTCTTCCGCCAGCGCCGCTTCGATCTTGCGATAGCTGGCTTGCAGGTCTTCAGCATAATCGACATCTATATCCGCAAAAATCCGGTAGCCTTCAGCCAGTGCCCACATAGCCCGCACAGCCCACCAGCCCGTCGATTTGTAGCTGGTCGCACCATCTGTGTTAATCGTGCCTTCCCGGTCTGTCACAAAGTTATAGAATGCGCCATCATCAGTTTGCATATACAAGGCAAAATTCAGGCACTGACGGGCTAACTCAAGCGCTTGTTCATCCTCCGTCTGGTCGTAATACCACAGGTATACCAGTGCTGCGCGGGCGACATCATCCAGCGCGGCGATACCTTCCCCGGAGGCGTCCACCCATTCATAGTCGGGGTATTCGGAGTAAATATGGACGAGGGCTAAATCGTATCCGCCAAATGTTGCTGGTTCGGTCAGAAATTTCAGATGTTCGAGATTAACCAGTCCATGTCGCATAACGTCATCCTGGCTGTAGGCAGAGAAGGGCAGCAACATTACCACTATAACCAGCATCAATATAGTACGCATTTTTAACCCTTTACTGCTCCGACGGTCAATCCCTCAATGAAGTAGCGCTGCGCAAAGAAGAACAGCGCAAGGATAGGGGCAGCCATCATAGCCGCCATCGCCATCATGTAGTGCCACTTGGGAGCTTCATTGGACAGCGATTCCTGGAAAAACTGGATCACCAGAACCAGTGGGAACATTTGCGGTGTGCGGAGGTAGATCAGGGGAGATTCAAAGTTATTCCAATTTCCCTGAAACGACAGCACGCCAATTGCCAGAAAAGCCGGTCGGACCAGCGGCAGCATGATGTAGAAGAAGATTTGAATAGTATTCGCACCGTCCACAATGGCAGCATCTTCCATATCCCGCGGAATGGTTAGAAAAAATTGTCGCAAGAGAAATACGTAAACTGGCCCCCAGGCTGTCCACGCGGGAAGCACCAATGGATCATATGTATTGAGCAGCCCTAGCTCACGCCAGATCAGGAAGGCGGGAATGCGGGTCAGGATGGCGGGAATCATCATCGTGGCAAGCATAATGAAAAACAGTACATCTCGTCCCCGGAAGTGAAAACGGGCGAATCCATAAGCCACAATCGCGGCACTCAGCATCTCGGCAAACATCGCCAGCGCCGTGATAAACAGTGTATTCCCCATAATCCGGAAAAAGGTCAGGCCGGGTGCAATTCGACCCAACTGCTCCCAAGCATCAGGATAGTTTTCGAAGACCGCCGGGTCTGGTACTGGTTTTGGCGGAAAGATAAACAGTTGGGGTTCGGTTTTGAGGGAGGTTGAAATCATCCACAAGAAAGGAATAAGGATAATGGACGCACCCAGAAACGGCAGGCCAAAGAGAAGCACATTTCGCACGATACGCCGGGCGAACAAACGGCGTACATCATTCATCGATGCGATTTCTTGAAACGAGTAGCGGCTGAGTTTGTCGTCGAAGGTGTTATCCACCACTGCATAGGCCATCAAGGTCACGATGACTGCCAGTACGAGATTAACGGCGGTACTTGACGGTGCCCATATTAGAAAGCCAACCGCTGACAGCAGAAAAACAACCAGCGCAGTAATCAGCGCAAGAATCCGCTCACGTGAAAGGGGAATACCCGCAAAACGATTTGTGGATTGCATCGATCACGCTCCTCCCTCACGCTGGCGGGCACCTTCATAAAACACCCACGCCGCCGATGTCCGGAAGATGAACAATGTGAACAGGATAATCATTACGGCAACCATCCAGCCAAGCGCCGATGCATAGCCCATTCTGCCAAAATTAAAAGCTTCATTATAGATAAGCCAGTTCACAAACCACCCGTCGGTGCGATCTGTCGGGATAAATGCCTGTAGGGTGAAAACCTGCAATGCGGCGATGGTGTTGGTCACGAGCACATAGAACATAGTGGGACTGAGCATGGGCAGTGTGACATAACGAAACTTCCGCAAGGTCCCCGCTCCATCAATCGAGGCTGCTTCGTAGAGGGCCGGTGGTATGTTTTTGAGGCCCGCCAGCAAAATGACTGTGTTGGCACCGAAAATCCCCCACATCCCCATAATAACAAAGGAAGGCAGCACAAGATTGGGATCGGAAAACCACCCCGGACGCTCCCAGTCCAGCAGATTATACAGCGGGTCAAAGAGCCAGTTGATGAGACCTGAGTTTGGCGCAAATATCCAGTACCACAGCAGGGCCGTCGCTGCCGCTGGCAACACAGCGGGCAGATAATACAGCGTTCGCCAGAAACCGACTCCCTTAATCCCTTGATTGAGCAGCAGGGCGGTCCCAAGTGCGCCCAACAACCCCAGCGGAATATTGAAAAACGCATATCTAAACGTCAACCAGAGCGCTTTCCAAAGATAAGGATCGGTGGCAATGAGCGCATAACGCTGGCCGAAGATTGTGAATGTATCAAGTTCCCGATAACGGACGACGCGCTCGCTTGGCGGCACCGGGCTTTCCATCTGACCGAGCTTACTAACCGAGAGACGTTCGCCTTCTTCAAGTTCGATCACTTTGATGGAGAGTGCTTTCTTAAAATTAAAGAGTGGGTCTTCTAATTCCTCCGGTGCATCCCAGAGGATGTTGTATTCGGTGAAACTCAAATAAAAGGACAATCCAATCGGAAATACATTAAAGCCTAAAAACCCAATCAGCCAGGGTAATATCAGAGCGTAGCCGGTAGCCGCCTCACGCTTGACGCCTAAAAATACCAGCAAACGAAAGAGACCATACATCAATGCGATGAGGCTGGCAGCGACACCGATGTAGCGCAGCGCTGTCGGGTAATAAGTACCGAAGACATCGGGCCACGTCAGAGCGACATAAGAAAGCAGGACGATGACTATTCCAAGTGTGCCATAGCTCAATGACCGGCTGGCAAACCGTACAAGAAATGACCGTTCGTCGAGGGGGATATAAGTATCCTGTTGTTGTGATGCCTCCGCCATGATGGTCTCACCTTTCCAATTAACATAGGCAGGAGCGTGATACCACACTCCTGCACCATTGTTGAGAATGAGATATTACGGCAATAGGTCTCCCAGCAGAATGGAAGCATCGTCGGCAAGATTGTCGATACTGTCCTCCTCATGGAAGAGCGGCGACTGGAATTCTTCCCAGAAAAGCGTTCGGAATTCACTGAAGCGCGGAATGATGGTGAAGGGGCGCATGTAAGGTAGTGCCTCAATAATTGCTTCGGCATTGGCTTCCTTACGTGGTTCCGCTTCAGCCAGAAATTCAACGGTGCCCTGCGAGATACGTGGCGACACGATCTTCCAGTGATGGATACCGTCCGTCAAAGCCACCAGTGCTTCATAGGCTTCGTCGGGATGCTCGGTATCTGCGTTAATTACTGTCGATGCTGACCAGGCAAAGGTAACGTTTTCGCCATTGACTCCCTGCGGAACGGGGGATACGCCCACATCCAGACCTTCCACGCGGTCGAGGTCATCCGCTGCGCCACCCATGAACATGGCAAGGCGACCCGCTTTAAACATTTCGGCAAAACCTTCCTCAGCGATTGTTTCTTCGGAGGGGCAGCATTCCTCGTTCCAGATCATATCCGCGTAAAGCTGTGCTCCAGCTTTAGCCTCCTCGGAATTCAGCAAAATCTCACTCATATCGTCGGAGACAAGATCACCACCGTATGACCAGATGAAAATGTCAATCGGCGGCCAGCCATTCATGGCAAACCCGTAGTGTTCCTCATTGGTCAGGGCAACCGCGGCTGCCTGGAAATCCTCCCACGTCCATTCAGCGGTGGGATAGTCCATTCCCATTTCATCGAAAATGGCGCGGTTGTAGTAAAGCACAACCGGCTGGGCAATCCAGGGCAGGCCATAAACCCCATCGTTAAGGGCAACCGTATTCCAGATGCCTTCGTAATAATCTTCAGGGTTGGCGACCTCGCTATCATCGTTCGCCAGATATTCTGAAATATCCAGCAGAACGCCTTCAAAGGCCCACGACATATGGTCCTGATCGAGCCAGAAGAGGTCTGGTGCTTCCCCACCCGCGAGTTGGGTCTGAAGCTGAGTGTAGTAATCTGCCGGGTTTGGCTCATACACAATCTCGAATGACTCGGAATTGGCATTTACCTCGTCAATGATCTCTTGAAGTTCGGCGGCCTCATCGACACCTGCCCACGTATTCATCCGCAGCACTACCTTGTCTTGAGCTACAGCGGGGGTATCGCTGATAGTCAGGGGCAGCAAGGCTACAACCACAATCAGGATCAGGAATAGTCTCATGTACTTAAACATTTGATCGCTCCGTTATCTAGACAAAATTACTAAGATGCAGGCAAACGAATTTGTTGGAATTTTCCCTCCTTAACTCCCGAAATCAGTATAGAATGGCTCAGATGCTTCTCTGGGGCATCCGCAGGATTCGCGAATAATGAGTTCAGTGCCGAGCCTTAACTGAAACCCTCGCGGCGCAGAGCGTTCAATAATATCTATCAAACGTCGTGCCGCCTGAAAGCCCATTTCACGCTTAAACATTCTTACGGTGGTCAGTGCAGGTTCATTTAGCGGTCCCCACGTCACATTGTCGAACCCCACGACCGCGGTATCATGCGGGACATCCAGTCCATGATCTTTGAGTGCTCGAATGGCTCCCAGCGCAGATGCGTCATTCACTGCGACAATGCCTTCAAGGTCTGGAAAAAGTTTTAAGGCATCCCTCGTCGTGTCGTAACCAGTATTCATCGTGGTATCCGGCATGTAGAAAACTTCTGGTTTTTGATCAATCTCTCTCATGGCGTGTTCATAGCCTTCGCGGCGTTCTTTGCTGCTAAACCAGTGCGAGGGGCCGGAGAGGAATACCAAACGGCGTAGATTGTGAGCTTCAATGAGGTGACTCGTGATGCTGTAGGTTCCCGCCCGGTTATCACAGACAACAGCATCAATTTCCAAACCAGAAAGCAAATTATCCAGAAGGACAATGGGGAGATGGCTGTTGTAAAGCCCCATAATAAATGAGGTCTTTAACGCCGGCCCCGCCAGAATCAGACCATCGACTCGTTGCTCACGAAACATCGAAAAATTTGACAGGTCGGTCATATCCTCGCGTTTTACATAGGTAGTAATGACATGACAGCCACTTTCACGAGCCGCCTGGTCAATTCCTTCAATAATATTCAGGTGATAACTGGAAATGGGCTGGGGATCACGTTTATAGGTGACAAAGCCAAGGTTATAGGTGCGATCGGTTGCCAGCCCGCGTGCAGTAATGCTTGGCACATAACCAATTTCTTTGGCGACACGCAGAACTTCGCTGCGGGTATCGTCATTGACGCCGGGCCGATCATTCAGCACACGCGAAACGGTAGCAGTCGAGACGCCTGCCTGTTCTGCAATATCTTGCAACGTTGGCTTCACCGGTGTCACGGTCATTCCCCACCCAGATGTAACGAAGATAATCTGGAATACAGCATTATAAGTGGCTTTTGGAATGTACTTCGCCAGAACCGCTGTATTCGCAACAGTATGAAAAATGATTGTAAGCGTTTACATCAGTTATATTCATTTTTCAATAAGTTGTCAACAAATTGGATGGTATTTTTAGGTATCACGTGTCGCCCGCTCACGATTTCTAACGGTGCAGTCATGACCGCATTTTGTTTGGAAGGGGATAATTCTCCCGGAGTAAATCGCTTCAAAATGTAAAGAAATGTGCGATTGGTCTACAAATATGATACACTTGTTTAAACGATTAACCTATCTGATATTACAGGAGACTCATGGTCAATCCGGGACTCATTTTCGATCTAGACGGCGTAATCACCGACACGGCAGAGTATCATTATCGTGGCTGGAAACAACTGGCCGATGACGAGGGATTACCATTCACCCGCGAAGATAATGAAGCACTACGGGGGGTATCACGGCGTGAGAGCCTTAATCTTCTTTTGAAAGGCAAACAAATCCCCGAAGAAACCGCTCAGGAATGGATGACGCGCAAGAACAACTATTATAAAGCCTATCTGGAAGATATTACCCCGGCTGACCTCTTACCCGGTGCACGCTCATTTCTGGAAGCGGCCATTAATGCCGGAGCAAAAATCGGATTGGCGTCGGCAAGCCGCAATGCAAAAACCGTGCTGGCCTGTCTGCAAATTACCAATATGTTTGATGTCATCGGTGATGGTTATGCGGTGCAAAATACCAAGCCAGCCCCCGATTTATTTGTATGGGTTGCTGGCGGTTTCCAACTACCTGTGACGCGCTGTATTGTATTTGAGGATGCCGAAGCGGGTGTCACAGCGGCGCTGCGGGCGGGCATGAAATGCGTCGGTATTGGTCCGCATGAGCGCGTCGGGCAGGCACATCTGGTTTGTGATGGTCTGCATGATGTTTCACTCGAACAGATAATGGCTCTCGAAACCGCGTAAGCGGGTCAGTCATTGTTGATAATGATTGGCTGGCGTCGACCCCGGTAATAAATCGTAAAACTGACAGATCGCCACCATTCGGGTAACTGCGGGCGAACTGCCCAGCCGTTACCGCTCAGATGCAGTCCGGCAAACCCAAGCAACACGGCCTGACGCAGACCACCACAGGCTGCCGCATGAATGCCATCGCGGACGTTGCCCTTGTTATTTTCCAGATCAAGTCCGGCCCCTTTCATCCATAGCTCGTACGCCTCATCAACCAGACCGAGCCGCGCTCCAACCCAGGCATGAATGGCTGGACTGAGTGATGAATCGTGGGCGGTGCGTGGCAAATAGGTACGCCAGTTGCGCAGCAGTTCCTCTTTATCACCCATTTCTTCAGCAAGCAGAGCCATCAACATGACGACATCGGCCTGCTTGATGACCTGTGACTCGTTGGTGCGGCGATGCCCCAGAATGACATCTATATTCCCACTGCGCGGGCTGTAGGTCGGGACATGGACGTAATTGCGCTCAAAGTAGCCATCAAACTGCTCATAAACCTTGAGTTCGCCGTAGCGCGGGATATACATATGATCGGCGATGTGCTGCCACTGAGACAGATTATCGTCACTGATACCGAGTTGCGTTGCCAGAGCGGCGGCTTTTTCGGGAGCATGCTGTTGTAACCACTGCATAGTGCGGATGGCGTGCTGCATGTGCCAGATAGTCAGGCGGTTCGTAAACACCGGGTTATCCACGTTTTCGTGAAATTCATCCGGGCCAATTTGCTCATGGAGTTCATAGCGCTGCTGGGCTTCGTTCCACTCAACACGGCTTTCCCAGAAAATTGCCGTATCAAGAATTAACTCTGCTCCGTAATTGGCAAAAAAATCGTTATCGCCTGTCCACTGCCAGAACTGCCACACAGCATAGGCAATATCCGAGGAGATGTGCTGTTCATGGTCGCCCGTCCAGATACGGATGCGATTGCCGTCTTTACCGGGCAGCGTCCAGCGAGGTGTGGTTTCGCGGCCCGTGTCGGTACTTTCCCACGGAAACATCGCCCCCCGGTAGCCAGCCTCAGCCGCTTTTTCACGCGCTCCCGCCAGATTATGATAGCGATACATCAAAAGATTGCGGGCAATTTTCGGGCGAGAAAAAGTGAATGGCGGCAGCATGAACAGTTCGGTATCCCAGAAAACGTGGCCCTTATAACCAAAGCCGCTGAGGGTCTTGGCTCCGATGCTGACGTGTTCATCGTGACGCGGCGCGGCAATCAGGAGGTGATAGGTGACAAAACGAATCGCCAGTTGGGCCAGTTCGTCACCTTTAATGACAACATCCATATCCGACCACAAATCCTGCCATACCGCCGCATTACGCGCTTCGAGATCAAGATAGCCGGTATTGACTGCCTCCGACAACTGCTGGCGGGCGTAATCCGCCACCTTGCCAGAATCGCGGCTGCTGGCGATGGTGACATAGCGTTTGACGTCTAACGACTCGCCGTTTTTTAGCGAGGCGGTGAATTGCTGTCCCCGGTTATCGCCTTCCGCATAGCTTTCTAATGACTGGTCCACGTCAATGTGGTGGGTCAATGCGACCACATAGCCGCTCTGATTGGTTGTCCCCTGCCAGTAATCATTGCCATTTTGTACGTCCGTCCAGTGCGATACACGCCGTGCTCCCTCTTCGGCATAGGCAACATTGAACGCATTTTCATAATCGAAAAATAAGGCACACTTGATTTCCATATCATCCAGTGCTGTGAGTTTAATCTGCTGCAACAGGAGATGCTGGTTGTCCATGCTCGCCAGCCGTGAGAATTCGACGCGGATGATCTTCCCGGCGTGGCTCTCCCACAGAATCTGCCGGTTTAACGTACCCATGCGCATATCCAGCCAGCGCCGGTAACCAAGAATCGTACCCTGATCCAGCTTAAAAACCTCGCCATCAACGGTCAACTTTACTGCATACCAGGCCGGGACGTTGGCAAGGTCAGGCACTTGATCTGAGGGATGGTGATTAAATACACCATGAACCAGAGTCGAGGGCAGCTCCCTGGCATAGCTCTCCGCAAATGACCCGCGCGTGCCTAGATAGCCATTACCTATTGTCATGATGGTTTCGTAATAGGGGACCTGTTCGGCATGGAAAAAGCTTTCATTCACGATCCAGGATCTCTCTTTTGGATTCATAAATTGCTCACTCCGATAGTGCTGTCTCGGATAACTAAGGTCGGCTTTAAAAGAGTCTGAGACGTATACGATGAATCTTCTTCAATTTTGTGCGTCAGGACATCAATCAGTTGGAACACGACCTCATCCAGCGGCTGTGTCACAGTGGTTAGTGGCGGCGTTACATACTGCGAGAGGGGAATGTCATCAAATCCAGTCACAACAATATCCTGCCCTACGTGGTAACCGTGTCGGGAAAGATAACGAACCGCACCGATGGCAATCACGTCACTTACACAGGCAATGGCAGTTATTTCTGGATGATTGGTGATGAGCTTCCGGGCAGCCGAATAGCCACCTTCAATAGTGTTGCTCGACCGCTCAACAGCCTGTGCAGCCAATCCTACCGAGTCCAGTGCATCGATATAGCCCTGTTCGCGACTATCGCCACTGAAAGAGTCTTTGGGCCAACCGACGAACGCAATATTTTCGTGTCCGAGTTCCAGAAGATGGGCGATAACCTGTTGTAATCCATCATAGCCATCAACATCGACATACGAGTACGGATTCTCAATAGCAGTGCGCCCAAAACTAACAAACGGAAAGCCTTGCTTCACCAGAAACTGAATCCGATCATCATGCCAGTTAGTTCCTGCAACAATGAAACCGTCCACCCGTCCAGCAAGAATCATCTGGCGATAAGTCTGTACAACATCCTCACCTACTGCTGCGAAGGAAATAATGTGATAACCAGCTTCAGCAGCATGGGTTGTCAATCCGTAGGCAAAGCGCTGCATGAATGATGAAATGTCGCCCGTTTCCGGCAAAGGCAGTTCATAACCCAGAATCCTGGCCTCGCTCTTGCGCAGGCTCCGTGCCGCAGCATTGGGGCGGTAGTTCAATTTTTGAGCGGCTTCCAGAACCCGTGCTTCGACCTCAGCCGATACTTTCTTGGTGCCATTGACAACATAAGAAACTGTGGCTACCGATACTCCTGCTTCGCGAGCGACATCCTTTATGGTGTTCATTATCGTTATTGACCTTTGATAACGCTTTCTATTTTCAAATAAGCACAACAACGTTGACAACTCAATCATTCACTCAGCAGGCCAAACCAACATTCTGATTTACTCGATTTTCCGTCAACGACTGATACCTATCTAAAAGTTTCAGAAAATAATAGCGACTCCCTTAATTTTAACCACGTTAACGAGTCGCTATTGTTTTTGAACACAGAAGTTAAACGTTTAAATAACTATACCAGAATACAATAACGGTCTGCAAGTTTAGTTAAACGGTTGGCATTTTCCCCGATTAAATGTCGTGATCGAGGTTCGCGTGCTTACGAAAATTCCGCGATAACTAAGAAAAAACTTGTCAGGCATAGTTATCTATGGTATTTTTAAGGAAATGTTTCGGTGAAACGTTTAACCAGTTAAGTTAAGTCTCGTTAAAAATTATGCACACAGGAGCCACATATTATGAAACGTCTATTGATTCCGCTGATGCTGGTTGTACTGATTGTCGGTACTTTCAGCGCTACTGTTAATGCCCAGGATGGCGAAGATTGTGCTGAACCGACAGATGTCTCCCTGACGCTGGCGGGTTGGTCGTCCAATCAAGCGGAAGATGATGCGCTCAACGCACAGCTTGCCGGATTTACATGCGAAACAGGTATTGCCGTTGAATTTGTCCCCTCAACCGATCACCGGGTAACGATGCAGTCGGCCTTTGCCTCGGGTGATTATGCCAACGTCTTCTATCTTGACAGCTCCTACCTGCCCGATTGGGTTGAGGCGGGCGTTGTCGACGCCGGTGAAGACAAGATTGCCGATATTGATGGCTTTTATGCCTCGCTCGTTGATATTTTCACTTACGATGGGGTTCTCTACTGCCCTGCCAAAGATTTCTCGACCATGGCCCTGCAATATAATAAAGACCTGTTCGATGCTGCCGGGCTTGAATATCCTAATGCTGATTGGACATGGGACGATTTGCGTGCCGCCGCTGAGGCTTTGACGGATGAAGAAGCTGGTGTCATTGGTCTGGTTACACCACCCAATCTGGAGCGCTGGCTGCCTTTCCTATACCAGGCAGGTGGCGGGTTCTTTGATGAATTCGGCGTGTTCGTAATGGACACCGAGGAAGCCCGTGCAGCACTGGATTACTATGTTGGTTTTGCCCAGGATGGCATTGGTGGTCCACCCGACGCTGTGGATGCTGGCTGGGGTGGGGAAGCCTTTGGTACCGGACGTGCGGCGATGGCAATGGAAGGCAACTGGGTTATCCAATTCCTGTTGGACAACTATCCTGAATTGAACTGGGGTGTTACCGAGCTACCTGCTGGTGAAGCCGGTGAAGCAAGTATGGCCTTTACCGTATGCTACGCCGTTGGCGCGGACAATGAGCATCTCGAAGAAAGCTGGGATCTGGTTAACTACCTGACCAACGAAGAAGGTGCATTGAATTTTGCTGCCGTCACTTTTGGTCCGATGCCCTCCCGTGCGGCGGCGGCTGAGGCGTATGTCGCCACCTGGGAAGAGCGCACTGAAGGTCTGGGTGTAGACTATACTGAATTTGGTGCCTTCATTGACACTGCTGAAAATGCTCACCCCTGGGTAGTTCCGCCGGGCTGGAGCAGTTTCACTGACGCCTTTAACGCAGCCTTACAGCAGGCATTTGCTGGAGAAATAACCGCTGAAGAGGCACTGGATCAGGCATTAACCGTTGCTGAAGAATTGCAGTCTGAATAAGGTTTTTGAACGTTCACAGATCGAGGCATTCTTTCAGGGTGCCTCGATCTTTTTCTTAATCATATAATGTAAAAAGAGGTGGCCCATGTTGTCACAAAGAAAACGTGCAGAAACCCTATCAGCGTTTTTGTTTATGGCTCCTGCCACAATAATCTTTATTGTTTTTTTGATCGTCCCAATTTTTTTTGCCATTTATTTTAGCTTGACTAACTGGGATGGCATCCGTCCACTTGATCAGCAAGAACAGCGGGCATCGGGAACGGTTCAATTTACCAATCTAACCGAGACCGAAATCGTTATTCCAGAGGGCACAGAGGTCAGAGGTCGTCGCCTCAGTATTTTTCAGACTACATCTGAGATGACACTGCCTGCCGAAAACGAGCGATTAACCGAAATTCCGGTTGAGCCGCTGACTGCTCCCGGACGCTTATCGGTTGATTTATCGGAAATCCCGTTGATTCTGCAAAGACAGATTGATACTGAGCTGCTTGCCCAACTTGCAGTGGACAATCTGGATAATCTTGAAGGTGGCACGGCTGTGTTTATCAATAATTCGGGTGAGGAATTACTGATACCTGCCGGAACCCGTATTAACGTGCTGAATCCAGTTGTCTATTCTACGACTGAAGAAGTGACTGTCCCGGCTGGCGAAGGCAGTGTGGCAGAAGTCAATGTTCGCGCTTCGGCTGATTTTTCAGGGCGTGCAGGCAATATTGCGCGAGAGGCGATTACGGAAATCGATGACACTTATGCTGAACAGGTTTCCGTCATCAATGAACGTGCCATATCCAATGGGGTAAACGTCGCCTATGAGACGGTGGGGCTGGATAATTACAGTACCCTGCTTTTTGATGAAGGTATTCGTCGCCAGGACTTTTTTACTGCGCTGAAAAACACCACCTACTTTGTTCTGGGTGTGGTGCCAGCCCAGACCTTTTTTGCGCTAATTCTGGCAATTATTCTCAATCAACGGTTCCTGAAGGGGCGTGGATTTTTCAGAACCGCTTTTTATTTCCCGTCAATTACATCGTCGGTAGTTATCTCGATCATCTTTATGTGGATGTTTACCCGCAGCGGGCTGGTCAATACCATCTTTGGGTTAAATTACAACTGGCTCAACGATTCAGGCGGAGTCATACACAATTTCTTAGATGTGCTTGGGATTGATCGGGGTAATGCCGGTAGTTGGGTTGACTCACAGTTTGCCGGTTTATCGCTGTGGGATTGGATCAGTGGCCCAAGTGTAACACTATTTACCATCATGATTCTCAATACATGGACCACGATTGGAACGATGATGGTGATTTATTTAGCAGCATTGCAGAATATACCATCCCACTTATTTGAAGCTGCTGAAGTCGATGGTGCAACCCGCTGGCAGATCTTCCGTCATATCACGGTTCCGATGCTTGCTCCGACAACCTATTTTGTCGTGACACTGGGATTAATTGGGACCTTTCAGGTCTTTGATCAGGTATATGTTATTTCCAGCGGTGGCCCAGCCAAAACAACTTTGACAATAGCTTATATTGTCTATCAAAATGGCTTTAATAACTCGCAGATGGGACTGGCCTCAGCCACGGCCCTGGTGCTGTTTGTGATTATATTTACCTTTATGATGATTCAGCGTCGCATTACACCTGAAACCACAAATATATAGGAGCCAGCAAAAATGTCTGAGGCGACTTCTCTATCGACACCTGTAGGACAGGCTGGTAATTTGAGTAGAAACCACCTTCTGCGTCGTCTTCTGTCTGCCGTAGCAATCATGATCCTGGTGATTTTTGCGCTGATTGAAACGGTGCCCTTTGTGCTAACCATTGCTAACTCTTTTAAGTGCTTGCCTGCAACCCGTCAGGCATCTGAAGCCTTCATTCCCAGCAGTAGTTTTGGTGACTGTACAACAGATCAGGGTATTCCCCTGAGCATTGATGAAGTGGCGAACGGATTAACCTTTCAGCCCACTCTGGAGGGGTATGAAGGTATTCTGGAGTTTGAATTTGAACGCTGGTTCTTCAATTCCATTGTGTACTCAGTCGCCATCACTGCCCTGCGTGTAATGTTAGATTCTCTGGCCGGATATGCTCTGGCGCGTATGGACTTTCCGGGTCGGCGTATCATGTTCTTCATCATCTTAGGGACGATGATGATTCCGGGGATTGTTTTGCTCATTCCTCGCTTTTTGATTCTGAAAGAAATGGGGCTGCTGAATACCTATCAGGGATTTATCTTCTCGCTTGGCGCAGATGCTTTCGGGGTCTTTCTCATGAAACAATTCTTTGAAGCCATCCCTGAAGAGATCGAACAGGCAGCCATGGTTGATGGGGCCAACCGCTTCACCATCTTCTTCCGAATTGTCCTGCCAATGGCAACGCCTGCATTAACTGCACTGGTCATTTTTAGTTTTCAGGGAACATGGAATAATTTTATGGATGCCCTGATTATTGTGAATGGTGATTCATCGCTGTGGAACTTACCATTGGGACTTGCCAATTTGCGAGGTCCGTTTGGTGACACGCTGGAATGGAATATTTTCCTGGCGGGCGCTGTATTCACAACCCTGCCCATTGCGTTGTTATTCTTTTTCTTCCAGCGATTATTTATAGAGGGTATCAGCTATAGCGGACTTAAAGGCTAACGCTTCGTGACTGATGCGTTGCGTGTGTTATGGCAAGCTCTACAGGATTTGCGGCTTAGAGGATATGGTTACATCTGGTCCAATCTTTTATTTGTAGGGCTTTGCCTGCCTATTGTTACTGCGCCCTCAGCGTTTAGCGCCCTGATGTACATCGGGCACAGCAGTTACGACAGCACTTATGAAAGTGAACTTGAGGTGTTCTGGGGGGCTTTCAGAAGGAATTTCTGGCGGGCACTGGTCTGGGGAATGGCACATTTGGCGTTTGCAATTATACATTTCATCAATGTGATTTTCTACCCGGGTCCCGAAGGGATTGTCACTCAATTTCTCAGAGCAAGCTGGTTTTTAATCGGGATTATCTGGTTTGGAACCTTTTTTTTGACGTGGCCTATTTATTATGAAATGGAGCAGACCTCTCTGATAAAAGCAACCCAGAATGCGGTGTTAATGGTTTTAAAGAATCCTGTTTTTATTCTTACGATTGTGCTTGCAATGCTGCTGATCTCAGCCATCAGTATTGTATTTATTGTTTCGTGGGTTTTGGTAACCTGGGGATTCTTCTCCGCAATCAGCAACGCAGCAGTTAAGAATCGTCTCCAACACCTGTAAACATTCAATATATCCCCAGCGTTGTGCTCAACGGAAATCAGACTTTGTATGGCTAAATATCAACAGGAATATATTGAATGTTCCGGTATTCTCGCTAAAACCGGCACGTCGGCCTATCGTTCTCGATACCGTAGGTGGAGCGCTCCTCTTCGGTTAAGTCACGGGTGAGTCTCAAACATGCCTCGGCGATGACATCTTCGTATCTGGCAAGCCACCACCGAATTTGCCCATCATCGCCAACACTGATGAGATGTTGGTTATCGCTAGTAAAGGCAAGTCCTCGGATACGGCCCGTATGACCGACTAAAATACGCGCATCTTCCTCATGATCGAGTTCCCAGATGTGCACGGTCTGGTCAGTTCCGCTGGCAGCGACTAACATCCCATCGGGTGAAAATGCCAGTCCACCCGCAACACGAAACGAATAGGCAATCGTCAGATCCTCAATATCCCATAATTTCACCAGTGTTGAGGTTGAAATGATCATGTACTGTCCGTCTGGCGTAAAACCGATGCCAAATATCCTGCGGTCATCGGCGGCGAAGGAACGGGTAACTTCCTTTGTCTGGATGTTCCACTGACGGACCATGCCGTTTTCATCACCTGTCCACAGATAACCAGCCTCAAGATCAAAAGCGGCACTGACGACCACTTCATCATCTTCCTGAAAGACGCCAATTTCCTGGTTAGCCTCCACATCCCACAGGATCGCCCCGAATCCGCCCGCCGCGACCAGTAACATTTCCCTGTCCTGATTTGAATACCTGAGACTGGTTAGATTGCGAGAAGGCATTTCTATGGTGCTAACAATTTCCCTCGAATCAACATCCCAGATGCGAATGGTCTGATCCTGACTGGCTGACGCAAAATATTCACCGCTTCCAAAGAAAACGGTTGACTGAATGACGTCTGTATGGCCGCGATAGGTTTGAAGAATTGCCCCGGTTCGGACATCCACAAGGTGCATATTGCCGTCAGTAGTCCCCATCAAAATATAGTAGAGCGGTAGGTAAAAGCTCACGGTGCGTATATCGTCTGCCGGATTTTCAAACATAATTTGTTGCGATCCGGAACCTGTGTCCCACAACCGGATGGTTAAATCCTCGCTGCTGGAAATCACCATGTCGCCATCATTGGCAAACGAGCCGGAGGTTATAGTGTCGGTATGCCCTGACAGACTGTAAAGCTCACGCGAATCTTCTAAATCCCAGATAAAGAGGTTGTCGTGGTGTCCAATTAGCAGCGAAGTACCATCCGGACTGAAGTCTACAGCAGTAATCTGCTCCGAAATAGTTAATTCTATTTTCTCAAGTGTGGCGCGTCCGGCATTCCATAAAATCACCTCACCGTTGACACTGCCGCTGACGAGCCGGTCTCCGTCCGGTGAGAAGTCAATGAAACTCACCCCGCTTGTGTTGCCGGTAAGGATGCCTGTTTCTTCGCCTGTGTTGACATCCCACAATCTTATGGTCTGATCGGTACTGCTGGTGGCAAGTGTTCTCCCGTCCGGCGAGAAGCGTACATCAAGAATCCGGTTGTTGTGTCCAAAAAAGTAATTCACCAGACCACCGGATTCAACATCCCATAAAAAAACGGCGGCATTATTATGCCCGGTTGCCAACAAAGTGCCCGCCGGAGAAAACTCCAAGCTAACCACATCAGACGGTGCATCCTGTACATACTGCTGTACCTGCTCGTAGGTGGACAAATCCCACAATAGAATGTCGCCGTCCCGGCTGCCCGACGCAAGGTAGCGTCCATCCGGGGAAAAGGCGATGTCCAGGATTTTGTCCTGATGCCCCGTCAGACTGGCAACAACACTTCCGCCGGTCGTGTCCCACAGCCGGATAATGTTATCTTCATGGATGGTCGCGAACTGAGAGGCATCAGGTGAAAATAATGCCTTTGACACGATGTCCTCGGTGGGGTGAATTTGCAGCGAACGCAAATTTTCCGTTACAGCGACCAGCATCGAATCAGCGAGGGGTGAATACGTTAAGTTAAGCGATCTGATGCTCAACAATGCCACCAGTTCTGCATTGCCCTGCGCTTGATAGAAACGGCTGGCTGTCTCGGCAAGTACCAGTGCATCGACTGCCGACTGTTGAACATCTATTTCCTGCTGGAGGTCCTCCAATTCGGCTTGAGCAGCGTCAATAGTGACCGAAATCGGGGTGAGTCTTGCCACTTCGGTATTGGCCTCGTCAAGCGCAACAGCGGCATCGGTCTGCACAACATTGGCGGTGCGGACTTCCTCATTGGCGGATCGTGCCGTAAGAGCGGCAATGATGGATGCGATGACTGCCAGCACAAGAACAACCGCCAGCACAGCAGAGGCTCGCTGAAAATTCTGTGCCCTTCGCGCAATTTTAGCCTCGCGGGCTTTACGGGCTGCTTCTTCTTGTTGCTCTACCACACGGCGTTCTATGCTGTGGTCCAGAAAACGTTGCTCATCACGTGTCAGGGCCAGCGATGTGGTATTTGCCCACGTTTCGTACTGCTCCAGCCGCGCTCCTCTAGCCAGAAAACCATCGGCGCGATCAGCGGAAAGCCACTCGTTGACTTCAGCGGCTAACCGGCGGTGCAGGCGGATGTCTTCGCGGCTGCTAGCCAGCCAGTCGCGTAGTTGTTCCCATTCACGAATAATGGCCTCATGAGCCACTTCAATGGTAGGTTGCCGGGTAGCCGGGTCATTATCCAGCGTAAAAAGTCGATACTCGACGTAGGTGTCGATTAAGTCGTTGAGCGTATCAACCTCGGTAGTAATAGCTTCCAGTTCCCTTCTGTTTACCCGCCGCCGGGTATCTTCAGTACCTTCACCCAGTGTGATTAGACGCAAGAAAATTTGCCGTGCCAACTTCTGGCTGTTTTCGTCGAGAGTCTGGAAGATTTCATCGGCGCGTTTTGCGAGAGCACCCGTTGCCCGCCCGATTTCTTCATAGGCTTGCAGCGTCATTATGCCGCCATTGCGCCGCTCGAACAGTTCTGTCATGGCATACTGCAAAAGCGGCAGTGCACCGGGTTGATAGTGAACATCCGAGATAATGGCGGCTACGAGACCGTCCTCGAATTTTGCCCCGACACGTTTTGCCGGACCCGTGATGGACTGCTGCAACTGCTCTGCTGAGAGGGGCAAGACGGTTTCCGTGCGTTCTCGCATCAGTTCGCCAAAATCGGGATATTGAAGGGGCCGGTCATAAAAATCAGCACGCAGCGTGACCACAACACGCACTCTACTGCGCGGCGCAGTAACGGCACTGAGAATAAGTTTTAGAAACCGGGTGGTTTCTTCTTCATTTTCGGTAAGCGTGAAGACTTCTTCAAACTGATCTACCACCAACAAAAGCTGGCTGTCGTCATCAGGAAGAATTAATTGAGAGGCACGGACCAGACCCCGCTCGTCCCGCTCAAGCTGCTCACGTAAGTTACCCACATCCCCGGTGGCAATTTTGGTTAGCGCGACCTCAAGTTCATCAAGCGGGCGGTCACCGGGCAGCATATCAACAATGAACCAATCTACTGACCCCGGTAATTCACCCTGACGCACGGCAGGAATGAGGCCCGCCTTCACCAGACTGGACTTACCGCTGCCGCTGGGGCCAACTACCGCCAGAAATCGCGACAGGTCTCCCTCGTGCTTCATCCGGTCAAGGAGCTTATCGATTAATGTGTCACGACCAAAAAAATCTTTGCTGTCTGCCAGTTGAAAGGCCCGCAGACCCTTGTAGGGATTTTCAGCGATGGTAATCGACGACAAAGTCAGTGTTGTGCCAATGACGGTCGGGCTTTCGGTAATTGTATCGCCCGAATGAACCGCGTCCATTTCTTCGGCACGTGCGATGATCTGTGACCGGCTGCGCACACCGAGCTTTGTGTATATATTACGGATATGCCAGCTAATGGTGCTGTCCGATAATGACAGGTCCATGCTAATTTCCCGGTTCGATTTGCCGCTCAAAATATGGGAGAGAATCTCATGTTCGCGTATGCTCAGTTGAGCGGTCATCGGACCAGTGATTTTCGAATCAAATCCTATCGCTTCACGGAACGCAGACATAAGTTCCACCACATCATCAAAGCGACTTTGCGGGTCTTTCTGGGTGGCTCTGGCAATAACGTCATTTACCTCGGCTGAAATGTCATCCGACAGGGTCTCAATGTAGGGAACTGGCTCATTGATATGCTTGAAGAGTCGCTGAATAGGTGTCAGGTCGGGGAATGGGTGATTTCCGGTCAATAATTCATAAAGAACAATCCCGAGACTGTAAATATCGGCACGGCGAGACACATCTTCGCCCCGCGCCTGTTCAGGGGAAAGATAGTCCGGTGAGCCAATAATTTTATCCGCCGCCGTCAGGCCCTCTTCAATTTTGGTCAGGTCTTTAGCGATGCCGAAGTCGGAGAGATAGGCGTTGCCATCCTCGTCAAGGAGGATATTGGCGGGCTTCAGATCACGATGGATAACATTATTGCGGTGGGCCAGCCCAAGCGCGGAGGTTATTTGTTCCATGATGCGCACAGTGGCGTTCAGTGTAAGTTTACGTTCCAGGAGAGCATTTCGTAAACTGCCACCGCGCATATAGCGCATGACAAGAAAGGCCCCATCAGGCTCACGCCAATAATCATGGAGCGGAACGATGTTCATGTGCTCCAATCGGGCGACCAGATGGGCTTCTGCCTCGAAACGGCGAATGAAGTCCGGCTTGTTAGCATGTTTGGGTAAGATGATCTTGATGGCGACTTGGCGTCCTACTGCGGTTTGATGGGCCCGGTAGACTTCCCCAAATCCTCCCTGCCCTATACGTTCCTGTAACTCATATCCCTTAATATTTTTTCCGGTCAGATCGTCCATTTTATTTCTCATTCATCAACGCCGACTAAGAAATTTTGAGAAGGTTCTCAACACAGGTATATGATTTATTTGGCGTGAAGAACCTATGATATTAAATTCTAGAGATAGTTTGCTTCCACTGTACATCCATCTTATACTAGACTTATCATCAAAATTTTACAATCAACTGATATTGGATACCTTAACTATCTCAAACAGAAATTTTTGATTACATGAGGATTTATTCTAATGTACAGAGTCATAAGAACAACCAGTTTGTCTGTACTCGTGTTGATAGCCGTTCTCGGTATCCCCGTGATGTTTTTGATGAATGCTTATGTTGATAGGTGTCCCAATACGGCGTTCGCCCAAGACAACCCCTGTGAGGCTCAAGACAACATCATCAGCGCGATGGAAACGGACCTGGAACACGCAACGGTCGTGGCGGATGCTTATCGGGCGACTATTTCTGCCTTTGAAACAGCGGTCGCCAGTGATCTTGAACTGGCTAATCTGGGTGTGGGCCTTGATGAAAATAACCTGCCATTATGGGCTATTGTCCATGTCCGAACCAGAGGCGGCATAGAGATTTTTGAAACACCTGATGCCGAAGCGCGACTTTATGCGGCGGATGCCACCCTGTTTCCACATGTAGTTGGGCGCATCGAAGACAGCGAGTGGTTGTATATCTATTATTTTGTTGATGGACGTCTGCGCGACCATTGGGTCCCGGCGGATCAGACGACTTTGCTGGACGAACAAATTGAGGAACTGCCAATCGTTGATCCCGATGACTTGCCGGTTCGTCCTACTGTGGTGTTCAGTGAACAGGCGAACATGACGCTGCGTACTACCAGTCCAACCAGCACACGACAACCAACCCTGCTGCCGCAAAGCACATCCGGCTCACCACCAACAATCTTGCCGCCGCCTGCAACACCTTCAACAGGCTCTTAAGCGGTGTTTTTTAGATAATTGTAAAAACCCACCTGCTGGATTTCCTGACGGGTGGGTTTCTGATTACATCTCGAAAGTTATTTCATGCCCGTTCGTCATCGCCAGCACTGGGTCAATCTTAGCATCACCGGGGCAATTCTCGGCTCTATCATCTCAGTGCTTGCCTTTCAAACCAACCGTCTTGAAGCATATGAAAGTGAAAAGTTTTTTTTGCTGAGTGCCTTCGCCTGCGTGATCGTGGGGGCATTACTGCTCAAACTGCTTTATGAACCGCGTTCGCTGCGTGTTCTCATAAACCCTGTTTCGGTGGGAATCCTTCTCATCCTCACTTCTACAATACTTTCCACAATGACATCCATCAACCCTGTCCAGAGTATATTTGGCTCCTCGGCAAGATCGCACGGTGCTCTGGTCTGGATCATTTACGCCGTGCTGTTTGCCGGGGCTACCGTCAGCGCCAGGACGTTAAGGCCCTTCGCCATACCCACGCTGGTTATGGTCAGTATTCCGCTGTGTTTATGGGCAATTGCAAGACGGGACAGCGATACTGAATTCTTTCGTAATGGGTCAACGACAGGCAACGCCATCTTTCTATCATCGTGGATTATCATTGTTCTGCCCGTTTTTGCACATGAACTGATTAATCGTCACCGAACACGGGTACTGACCGTAGTGATTGGGCTTTCCGCAGCATTGATGGTGGGAACATTATTGAGTTTGCGAAGCAGGGGAGCCTTGTTTGCGCTCATGTTGACATTGATCTTCTGTGGGATGTTCTGGCTGGCGGCACAAAAGAAGATCGGGTTACTGTTGATGATAGCCCTTCTGCTTGGCGGGGTATTTTTATTGTTCCTTGAAATTGGACTTTCCTATGAGCAAGCGAATACAGCAGGTTTAAATCGTCTTCTGGCAATAGAAGATCCATTTCGCGAACAAACGTGGTCTCAGGTTTCAACTGTCTTACACCGTCCAACCCTGATAGACATTTGTGAGACACCTGATCGATTTGCCTCATCAAGACCTGTGGTGGGTTATGGCCCGGAAACGGTGGAGACGATGGGGCTTGAGACCATAAACGGCTTTTTCGTAGACCGTTTTCACAATCTGTTCTACGATGTGCGATTTACACACGGCATTATCGGGATTTTAGTGTGGTCGGTGATGTATCTGGCGGCGGTAGCGTGGGCACTTCAACGAATGAAGATTTTACGAGCAAAATTTGCCGGGATATGGATTGCCACGCTGATTTTATCGGTAGCGGCAGCGGTGTATGTTATGCAGCAAGTACTGCCTGAGACGCTTCAATACGCCTATCTCCCGCTCGGTATTATTTCCGGTCTATTGACCCACATTGTTGGCTGGGCCTATTTATTCGCCAGCCGATCAGAAACGGATAGTCACTTTGGACATCATCTGGCTTTTCTGGCATTCGTGATCGTGCATCTTGTGGAGTTACAGTTTGGTTTCGTTCAAATGGCAAGTGAGGCGCTGTGGTGGATTTTAGCTGGCATGTATGTTGGACTGAGTTCTGAGGGCAATCGGGAAGAACGATTTACATCGACGATTAAAGCCTATCACTGGCAGACTGCGACTGTGATTACGGGAATTGTGGCTATTCACTCATGGCTAAACTTCCCGCCTGAATCGATGCTGTTTGTTGAAGATACCTGGAACGGTTTCGCGCTGTTAATGCTGTTGTTGATAATGGGTGTTGGGACTATCGGAGCAATCATCAGCCTGCATCCTTCCTATGGGGCTGCGATCCAGCGGATTTTCACTATTACGGGCGTTTTTCTGGTCGTGGTCGCTATGAAGATTATCGCTCAGTACTACGCGGCAGAACTGTTGCAGCAAGCCTTTTCCCGTCCAGAATTGCTTCGCTATTCGTTTATTTTGATGTCATTGTCGGGTGTCGTGGTTATTGTCGGTGTCTTTTCGAGTATTGGTTTGCTTGCGGAGACGCCGGATAGACTACCGCGAATCCCCGTAGTTCTGCTTCTGATAGTTTTCCTGACAGTTGGTACTGCTTTTTACGTATCAAACTACACGCGAGCGGCTTCACATAGACTTGCGACGGTTCTGGCAGCCGATGATGAATACTACCGTCAAGAAATAACCACAGCGGCTTTTGAGGGGGCCAACTCGTTCACGCCTCCCTCGATGCGGCTGTTGATGGACTGGCTATATCTGGATATGCGCCGCTATTCGACTCCCGACTATGACTTTGACAATGACCACCTCGTGAACAATTTGCAGCAACTGCATCGCTACAACCCTTTTCATAACGCCACCACCGAGTGGGGACGTTTCGCGGCAGCAGGCGACGACAATAAACTTTATTATCGTGAGTACATTTGTTATCCTGACCAGGAATTTTGATCACCGGAGTATCTCATTTTGACAGAGCGGCGCTCAAACTACGTTCATTTCCAGTCCATTCAGACACGCTGGATGGACAATGATGTTTACCAGCATGTGAATAATGTGGTGTACTATTCATTCTTTGATACCGTTATCAACCAGTATCTCATTCTGGAGGGTGGACTGGATTATGAACACGGCGCGATCATTGGCTTTGCCGTCGAGTCCCACTGCCAGTACCTACTCCCGATTAAATTCCCTGAAGTAATTGACGTGGGAGTCCGGGTTGGGCATCTAGGCAATTCCAGTGTGCGTTACGAAATTGGCATCTTCAAGCAGGGTCAAGACGAACCTGCCGCTCTTGGCTATTTTGTGCATGTGTTTGTCAATCGCGAGTCGGGCACGCCAACGCCGATTGGTGGACAACTGCGTGATGTGCTCACCCGGCTCATTCTGGCGCAGGATTGACTGCTACCAGATGGTCATTGTCTCGGCAAACAGTTGTTCAAAATCCTCCACCGTGACCGGGCGCGGCGATAGTTGGATGAGACGCTGCTGGGCAAAAGCCCCCTCCGCCATTTGTGGAATATCTTCTTCGGTGAAACCCAGCGCACGCAGACCGTTTGGCATGTTGGTCTGCTTCATCATCTTGATGAAAACCTCAGCAAGCAAATCGCCTGCATCTGACAGGTCAGCCCCGGAAGTATCGACGCCCATTAGCGACGCCGCCTGAAGATGGGCTTCGGGTGTAGCACTGGCAGTGAAACGAAATACCGCCGGAGCGTTGAGAATCACCGACATGCCATGCGGGATGAGCGGATGGTTCGCCTTATATCCTTCCGGGTAATAATCGCGGGCCATTCCCGCCACGGGATAGGCCATCGCGTGTGGCAAATGAACGCCTGCATTGCCGAAACCGATGCCTGCCAGCGATGCCGCCAGCATCATTTCTCCGCGTGCTGTATCATCACCGCTGTCCTGAATCACGCGCACAAGATTTGTTGATGCCATCTGTATGGCCCGTGCCGACCATACATCGCTGATGGGGTTAGCTCCCTGATAAGTGGGACGCGATTGGCCTTCGGGCGTGGCGGGTCGCTTGTCGTAGGGGATCGCTGTCAGCGATTCAACCGCGTGGCACAGGACATCCAGCCCGGTACAGGCAGCCACCATTGGCGGCAGAGTGCGCGTGTTGTCGGGATCGATGATACCCAGTGTGGGCCGCAAATAGTTGTGTGAGATTCCTGTTTTGAGATTTCTTTCAACAAGGTCAAAGATCGCCACGCCAGTCGCTTCACTGCCGGTTCCGGCTGTGGTAGGAATGGCGATGAGCGGCTTAACGGTTCCGGGTACAGGCACACCTCTGCCAATCGGCTGGTTAACATAGTCCATAAAATCAGCGGGATAAGTACTGTACAGGTTAGCAACTTTGGCAGTATCAATAACCGAGCCGCCCCCGATGGCAACATAACCGTCAAAATTGCCCTGCGTGGCAAAGTCAATCGCTGCTTTGAATGACTTATCGGTGGGTTCAATCTCAACACCGTCAAACAGTACCGCTTCGATATTCGCTTCTTGAAGTACTTTAAGAACGATTTGCACAGGTTGCATCGCTGACAAATTCGAATCAGTGACAACCATCACACGCCTGGTGCCAATTTTCTTCATATCCAGGCCAACTTCACGGGTTGTACCGGGGCCAAATTTTATATTGGTGGTGGTCATCGTAAAAGCGGTTTCGTAAGGCACCGATTGCTCTCTTTCTCTAAGTTTATTACAAGGAATAAAAGAACTTGACAGTGGATTAAACCGTCATTCTATTCAATTCACAAACTTCAGGCAGTTTGGAAGGGGTCAATTTTGGATTACTGGATACAGGCCAGTAAAGCCTAATTCTCTTGACAATTCACAACCGGCAGTCATCACTACGCTGGCAAATTCGCCAATAAGCTCCAGCGGCAGGCGGATAGAAGGACCGGAAATCCCGATGACGCCTATCACGATCCCGACATCGTTAAACACAGGTGCTGCGATACACCGCACCCCAACTTCATTCTCTTCATCGTCCAGTGCGTATCCGAGAGAACGGATCTCCGCGAGGTGATCCACCAATTGCTCTAGATCCGTGATGGTATTGTCGGTCAAACCGGGCAGTTCCATTGGCAGGGGATAATCGCCAAACGCAATCAGGCCCTTGCCCAGTGCTGTATTGTGTAAATGGAGCAATCGTCCGGTTTGCCCGACCACGCGCAGCAGGGATGTTTCCGGCTGCACATCATCACAAACCATTGCTTTGCCGGAGGAGTAAACGCCAATATGCGAACATTCGCCGGTTTGCTCGGCTAATCGGTTGATAAATGGTCGTGCTGCCTCGCGAAAGGAATACTGATTGATCAGTTGCCAGCCAATCGAATAGAACTGTTTGCCGAGTTTATAGGAGCGGGAGTTTTTTTCCTGCTGTACATAGCCGTAGTTCTCCATCGTTTTCAGTAAACGGGAGACCGTGCTTTTATCCACCTCCAGAATATCCGCAAGTTGGGTAACACTACATGCCTCGCCAGAATGTGCCATGATGTCGAGGATGAGCAACCCTCGTGCCAGTGATTGAATTTCACGCATACC
>JAKEEQ010000205.1 GCA_022616515.1 Chloroflexota bacterium
TGGCAGCCCAACGCTATCAAAATGGCACTAATACGGTAAACGAGTACCGCTGGATTGCTGCCGACGGTAAGGCTGTTTGGTGTTTGTCACAGGCGACACCGATCCGGGACCGCAAGGGACGCACCGTTGGCATGCGTGGCGTAACAATGGACATCAGTGAGCGCAAAGAAGCCGAGCGTTCTCTCGCACAGATTTATCTTGATCTCAAAAGAGAGCGGGAACGGCTTGCTAATGTTGTCGCTACTGTGCCGGGTATGGTCTGGGAGGCCAGTGGACCGCTGGGACAGATGAAGTATGTCTATGTTAGCGGTTACGCGGAACAGATGTTTGGTTATAGTCCGGAGGAGTTGATTGCCAACCCAGAGCTTGCCATCCAGAGCATTTATCCCGAAGATCGTGAACGCGCATTGGCTTTTCCAGAAAAACGTGCACAAACGGACCGAACGTTATCCAACGAGTTTCGCATGATTAGCAAAAGCGGTGAAATTAAGTGGGTAATGGTTCAGGCGGTGATGGTCTATGACGAGCGGGGGAATGTTACAGGTATGCGCGGCGTAACGATTGACATCACGGAAAAGAAGGTCAGTGAGGAAGCTCGTTCGCGGCTGGCAGCCATTGTGTCATCCAGTAAGGATGCTATTATCGGCATGGACCTTGATGGAAATATCAATAGCTGGAATATCGGTGCAGAACGCATCTATCAATACGAGCAACATGAGGTGATAGGCAAACCCATAATTATCCTCGTACCACCCGAACATGCCGATGAACTGGACCGTCTGCATGAAATCGAAGAGACACTGTATAACTTTGAAACGGAGCACATAACACGACAGGGTCGGCGTATTCCCGTCTCCGTGACCTCGTCACCTATTAAAAATGATATTGGTGACTACGTTGGTATGTCGATCATTACCCGCGACATCAGCGAACAGAAAAAGGCTGAAGCGAAGCTGCGCATGACGCTGGAAAAGTTGTCACAGAGCAACCGGGCTTTGCAGGAGTTCGCGTATATCGCGTCACACGACCTTCAAGAGCCGCTGCGTAAGGTCCAGGCATTTGGGGATCGCCTGAAGTCAAAGTATTATGAAGCGCTTGATGAGCGGGGCCGTGACTACCTTGATCGAATGCAGACTGCGGCAGACAGGATGCAGCGGCTGATTCAAGACTTACTGGCCTACTCCAGAGTGACTTCTCAGGCCCAACCTTTTGAAAAGGTCGATTTAATGGCTGTGATCAGCCAGACCATCGAGATGTTGGATTACCAGATCTCCGAGGCACAGGCCCATGTTGAGGTGGAAGAACTACCAACCATTGAGGCGGATGCGCTACAAATGCGTCAGCTTTTCCAAAATCTCCTCAGTAACTCGCTCAAGTATTCCAGAGAAGATGTTAAGCCAGAAATCCGTGTCTTTAGCAAACATCTGAATAATGGTATGGTTGAAATATCTGTCAAAGATAACGGTATAGGCTTTGATCAGAAGTATGCTGAACGTATTTTTGATTTCTTCCAGCGGCTGCATGGACGTATGGAATATCAAGGGACCGGCATCGGTTTGACGATTTGTCGTAAAATTATTGAACGACATAATGGGTCTATCCGGGCTGAAGGGGTGCCCGAGGAAGGGGCTACTTTTATAATTACACTTCCACTAATTCAGATAGAGGACGAGGATTATGCAGAATAAGATAGTGATCTTGATGGCGGATGATGACGAGGATGACCGTTTGCTGGCCGAAGAGGCGTTTAAAGAGAGTCGCATTCGCAACGACCTTCGGTTCGCCAATGATGGTGAAGAGCTGATGGACTATCTGCACCAGCGTGGTGAATATGCCAAACCGGGAGCCGCTCCCCGTCCCGGATTGATCTTGCTGGACCTGAATATGCCCAGGAAGGACGGTCGCGAGGCTCTGAAGGAGATTAAATCTCACGATAGTTTCCGGCATATCCCGGTCGTGATTCTAACAACGTCAAGAGATGAGGCTGATATTATCCGCAGTTATAACGTTGGCGCGAATTCCTTCATCGTTAAACCTGTGACGTTCGAATCGCTGGTGGAAGTCATCCGGCTCATTGGGCGCTACTGGTTTGAAATTGTGGAACTGCCGCGTACAGGTAACGGAGAATAAGTTTGCCCGATTCAGTTTCGGTCTTCATCTTAATCGCCGTTGATGAAGAAAATGACCGTGTATTGGCTCAAGAAATATTTGAAGAAGGCCGTATTCGGAACCAGTTACGCTTTGTGAATGACGGTGACGAACTACTTGATTACTTGCTGCAACGTGGACAGTATTCGGAACCTGGTAGTGGTCCTCGTCCGGGCTTGATCTTTTTGGATATGAACATCCCCGAACAGGACAGTCGCAAAATTGTTGAAGAGATCAAGAAAAACGATCAATTGCGTTTCATCCCCCTTATCTTGCTGGTCGATTCCAGAGATGATGCAATTATTTTGGAGAGCTACAATATCGGCGTCAATTCCGTTATTGTCAAACCACTAACGTTCGCAGCCTTCATGGACGTGATTATGGTAATCGGACAATACTGGTTTGAAATTGTCGAATTACCCGGTACCAATAACGGAGACTATTTATGACAGACCGTACTGCCAACATTAATGTACTGCTGGTTGATGATGACGAAGATGACTTTATCATCACCCGCGATTTGCTATCAGATATCGAGGGTGCGCAGTATCACCTTGACTGGGCTTCAGATTATGACACGGCGATAGAACGGGTTTCGCAGCGTGATTATGATGTCTGCCTCGTTGATTTTCGGCTCGGTAAAATCAGCGGGTTGACGCTTATTGAAGAGATGATTGAGGCGGGCTATCGTACGCCAATTATTATCATGACCGGGCAGGGCAATCGCGAAATCGATTTACAGGCTATGCAAATCGGTGCAATGGATTACTTAAATAAGGAAGATGTGACCTCAAATCTACTGGAAAGAACGATTCGATATGCCATTGAACGCGCAAAAAACCTAGATAGACTGCATAAATATGCCAGAGAGTTGGAGGTACGCAATCGTGAGTTGGACTCGTACACACACGTAATCGCGCACGATCTCACCTCGCCCCTACATTTAATTGCGGGCTATATTGAGCAGTTACGAAACTCCGACTTGCCCTATACCGATGATATGCGCCACTGGTTGGATGTCGTTCACTTGCAAGCCTACAAGATGACGACAATGATCCGGCAGCTTCTGCGGCTGGCGAAACTGCGGGATGTAACCGAGATTCAACAGGTTGTGAATGTTCAGGAGGCCGTTGACTCCGCTATAACGCGCTACGAAGATAAAATCAACGAAACCAACGCCAACATCACTGTACAGGAAGGGCTGCCGTCCGTGATAGGTAACGCAATCTGGCTCGAAGAAATCTTTGCCAATTTAATCGGAAATGCCCTCAAGTATCGCAAGCCAGGCACCCCTCTTGCCGTACAGATTAAGGGCATGAAGAAACACAATATGGCTCACTTTGAAATCATTGACAACGGCATCGGCATCTCTGAAGACGATCAAGAGCATTTGTTTGAGATGTTCAGTCGTGTTGGCTACAGTGATGAACAGGGTTTTGGTCTGGGTCTAAATATTGTGCACAGCATTGTGACCAAGCTCGGCGGCACGGTGGGGGTAAACAGCAGCCTCGGTGAAGGTAGTACGTTCTGGTTCACCTTACCGGTTGCGCAGAGGACGCATCCCGTTAACGGAGACAAGTATCAACATGCCGACGTCGACTAAAACAGCCATCCACAGGGTAGCAAGTCCCAATATCGCCAATACAACAAATACCAACTTCGTCCCGATGCTGAGGACAATATTTTGTTGTATCAGGCGACGGGCAAACTGCCCAACGGCAATGGCAGAGGGTAACTGAGTTAGATCTTCTGACATCAGCGTAACATCGGCGGTTTCCATTGCTTGAAGGTTATTAGCACCACCCATCGCCACACCGACGGTAGCCGTCGCCAATGCCGGGGCATCATTTACCCCATCACCAACCATTGCCACACCGTTATATCTCTCCGTCAATTGGCGCACATTGTCGACCTTATCTTCGGGCAGCAGCTCCGCTTGAACATCATTTACACCTATAATCGCGCCTGTCGCTCGCGCCACTGCCCGGTTATCCCCCGTCAACATGACCGTATAGATACCCTGTGACTTGAATTGCGCAATCACCGCCATGCTTTCCGGGCGAATGACATCGGCAACCGTCATAAAGCCGCAAGCCGCCTGTCCATCATGGACGATCAGTGCACTTTCCCCATTGGCTTCGGCATCGTATATCCGGGACTTGAAATCATCCGGCAGCCCGAAGATTTCCTCGATATAGCGTGCGCTGGCGACGGTGACGGTTTCGCCACCAACCTCGCCACGAACGCCCGCCCCAACCAGTGATTCAATGTTATCAGCAGGGCTATAATCCAGATGTGAACCGGCGCGTAGCACAGCAGCGGCGATGGGATGATTGCTACGGGCTTCGACAGCGCACACCAACTTGAGCAGTGCTGCTTCATCGCCATCCAATGCAAAAATCATTTTGACTTCCGGGTTGCCAGCAGTGAGCGTTCCCGTTTTGTCGAAGGCAATGGCGTTCACAAGGCCCAGATTCTCCAGATGGCGGCCCCCTTTAATGAGAATACCGCGTCGCGCCGCTGCTGTAATGGC
The DNA here is from genome assembly GCA_022616515.1 of Chloroflexota bacterium. Taxonomy (GTDB): domain Bacteria; phylum Chloroflexota; class Anaerolineae; order Aggregatilineales; family J027; genus JAKEEQ01. The sequence continues at coordinate 4,682 of JAKEEQ010000205.1, forward strand.
GCTGATGATGGTAACGGGGGCGCTCAACACCAGCGCACATGGGCAGGCGATAATTAGCAGGGCCAACCCACGATACAACCAGCCATGTCCACTGCCTGCCTCCTCCCAAAAGGGTGCGCCGAAGAAGAGCGGCGGAACACTGGCAATGATGATAGCCAACACAAGAACGAGAGGTGTATACCATTTCGAAAATTGTTCGATAATGCGCTGGCTCGGTGCACGTTCGCTTTCGGCTTCTTCAATCAGGGCAATCAAGCGGTTCAACGTGTTGTTTTGCGCCAGTTTAGTGACCCTGATGCGCAGCGTCCCCTGCCCATTGACTGTCCCCGCAAACACCGGGTCGCCAACCGCTTTCTCCACTGGAATGCTTTCGCCGGTTATGGGGGCCTGATTGACGGCGCTGCTGCCTGAAATAACCTCACCATCCATCGGGATCATGGTGTGGGGATTGGTGACCAATACATCACCCACCGCCAGATTTTCAATCGGAACCTCACGTTCTATGTCACCGTTCAATCGCACTGCCGTTTTGGGTGTCAGGTCGCGCAGGCCACGTAAGCTGTCACGGGCGCGATCTGCAACGTAGCCTTCCATGGCCTCGCCAATATTGAAGAGGGTAATGACCAGCAGCCCTTCAAAATATTCACCGATTGCCAGTGCACCGATAACCGCAATCCCTGTTAGCATATTGATGTCAAATTCGCGGCTGAAACGGAGGGTGTTTACGCCGCGCAGTAAGGTTGGTGCAACGGCGATCCCGCCCGCCAGCACCAGGAGATTATATGTCAGAGACATAGAAAATAGTTGTGTGGGCAGGGCGAAAAGAAAAATCATCAACCCCACAAAGACATACTGCATTTCGTCCCGGTTCAGCAGATATTGCCAGAAGGAGTGTTTTTGAGATGAAGGGACTTCCTCAGTTGAAGTGCTGATAATCTTATAGCCGAGAGATTCCACCCGCGATTCGATGTCAGCGATATTAACGGTTCCGTCCACCTCTAACTGCTGGGTAGCGAAGTTTACGCGGACGGTTTCAACACCACTGAGGGTCGAAACACCTTTTTCGATTTTCTGGGCGCAGGTTGCGCAGTCCATGCCCTCAATGGTGTACTGCTGTAAGCTCATGGGCATTGTCTTTCGGGTAACGTATCACCTGAATATTAACACCCAATCTGCATTTTTGGAACGGATATGCTAAGAATGATACATGGTATCAATCACCTGCCAGCGCCGTTACAATCTGAGAGACATTGTACCGCATGTAATCAATATAGGTCGCCGCCCCAACCTCTGCCTCGCTGAGTGACTCTGTATACAGCCCGATGACCTTGACGCCAGCTTCTTCGGCGATTTGCGCTGCTGTATCCGCGCTGGAACTGTTATCGACAAATATTGCCGGTGCGCCGGTATCCTGTAGAATCTGGATAACTTCAAGTACTTCCTGCGGACCGGGTTCGACTCCGGTGCTGAAGCCGGGCAACACGGTTGCCGCAATCTCAAAGCCGTAGCGATGTGCAAAATAGCCGAGTACGCCATGATTGGTGATTAAGAGACGACTTTCTTCTGGTACGGTTTCAACAAGTGTCTTTATCTCCTCGTCGAGTTCAGCCAATTCCTGAAGATAAACCACACTGTTGTCGGCATAAACAGATGCGTTAGCGGGATCAAGCTGGCTTAACGTGTCACGAATCATGAGTGTCCATAACATTACGTTACGCACATCAAACCAAACATGGGGGTCACAGTTTTCACAATCCTCTTCGAAGAAGGTTGTCCCGTCGGGGGTTAAGCCCAGCTCCGCATAATGGGCTGGACATTGTTCACCAGAGGCCCCGAGAAATTCAATGGCTTCATGTTCGTGTTCTTCCTCGGATTCCTCTTCATGATCCTCCTCGTGTTCATAGCCGGTCAACACCGGAACACATACCGATAGGTTCCAGACCTTAGCGGGATCGGTCTCCTCCAGAATATCGCGCAAACCACCTTCAACAGTGATGCCATTGATGAAGATAATATCGGCCTCATCAATGGTAACGACGTCGCGCGTGGTTGGTAGGAAATTGTGCGTGTCTGTACCGACACCCATCAGACTCGTAACATCCGCCGCATCGCCTGCTACGTTTTGCACAACGTCGGCCAGAATGGTGGTCGTGGTGACAATATTTAGCCGAGTAGATTGGGCATTGAGATCGACGGTGGGTAATGAGAGCGTGATGATCATCATCAGTAGCAATAGAAAGCGCAAAGCATTTACTCCTGAATATTGAGAATATTGGAAATGATACATTGTATCAATACGGCTGTCAATAATGAGACCTCTGCCAAAGGCACTCTTCGGTCGCCGTAACGTTAAGGTTTTGGTGAAGAGGTATCGTGCATGACAAGCTGTAAAACTAACAGTCTTAAAATTCCATGAGCGAATTGGTCCTACTACAAAATCGCGAATTGGTGCTTTTGGTACTGCCTCTTTTTTCTTACACTCAGTAAGAAGAAGGAGGACGAGCATGGAACGAATTTACCCGACAATAATTATCATTAGCCTTATGCTTGCTGTCGTCGGAAGCAACTTTGCTCAAGAAACGACGCGCCTGCGTGTTCACAGCGCCTATGGAGGCAGCCAACACGCACTATGGGACCATTCGTTTGTTGGCAAATATCAGGAGCTGAATCCCGGCATACAAATTGACTATTCTTCAACAGCAATTTATTCAAATCCCGTACCGTTGCGCTTGCTCGAACGCGAGTTAACCGCCGAACCCCCAGCCGACGTATTCATGGGCACGATTGGTGGGGCGTTTTTGCATCGCCACATCGAAGAGGGCAATATCGCCGACATCAGTGATTTGTGGGAGGCGGAGGGCTGGTTCGATGAGTATCCGCAGAGCGTGATTGATATGGCGTCCTACAAGGGCAAACAGTATTTTCTGCCAATGGGTTTCCAGTGGAATCCGGTGTTTTATAACACGGCGGTCTTCGCGACACATGATATTGCCATCCCTGAAACGTGGGACGACCTGCTGGCAGCCTGCACAATACTCAATGAGAATGGCATTCGTCCTTTTACCGTCTCGGTGTCCGACTGGACTCCGCCCACCGCCCGCTGGTTCACGATGTTGAACCTGCGCATCAATGGTCCCGAATTCCACGAGGCGTTGATGGCGGGCGAGATTAGCTGGCAGGGTGACGCGGTACGCGCAGTATTTGAGCACTGGCGGGAGGCAGCGGAGGCTGGCTGCTTCGGTGAAGATGTTGCCAGTGTTACCTATGGTGGAGCGGTGGATGAACTGGTTTCAGGGGAAGCAGCGATGTATTTGCTCGGTGAATGGCTCTATGAATCATTTCAGGAAGGCGAAGGCGAGAACATTGCGTTTTTCCGATTTCCTCCGATCACCCCCGAATTTGGCAATGCCGCTATCGTTCATTACTACGGAGCCTGGATACATGCTGATGCCGAACATCCCGAAGAAGCGCGTGAATTGTTGAAATATTTGGGTTCCGCTGAGGTTCAAGAATCGATTGTGACTGAAATGGGGCGGGCCGTGATGACCAGCAATGTGCCAGATGATGTGCTGCCCCTCTATCAGCAGTTGGGCCGGGAGTATGTGACGGAGAGCACGGCGCTCTATCCGCTGTTTGAAGTGAGTCCGTTCAGCAACGGCATGGCGGTTACGGCGCTGTCACGTTTTAGAGGCTTCTATGGGAATTTAGATGATCCCACCTATATCGACATCATTCTCGACTCACTGGAAGGGGAACGACTTGAGCAGCTAGGCCAGTCGTGAGCAATCAAAAAGGACACGGTTTTAAGTGCCGTGTCCTGAAGTTTTATCCCTGCGTCGGGCGTTTATTGGGTGGCTTCATCTCCTGCGCATCGGGCAGTGTCCGGGAACGCACACTGGCTTCCAGCGTACCATCATGCAGTTGAATATGCAGTGCAACACCCGGCGCAGCATCACCCGCCGATGTCAGGCGTTTGCCATCCCCGCGACGGCTCACAATGGCATAACCCCGCGCCAGAATGCCCATCGGGTCGTTGCTGCGTAACGTGGCACGTCCGGTGGCGAGTATATTCTGAGAATGGCCCAACCGGATTTGCATACCGAGCGCCATTCGGTCGAGCACCTCATCGACACGTTGCCGTGCATTGTAGACGCTGGCCGCCGGTGATAGGTGCTTCACGGCGCGTTTTTGCGAGAAAAGCTGCTTCTCAAGATCGTCTTTCTTGGTCTCAATGGCATTGTAAGCACGATCTTTGAAGACTTCAATACCCGCCAGTAGACCTGTCAGGTCAGGAGTCGCCACGACTTCGGCAGCGGCGGAAGGCGTCGGTGCTCTGAAATCTGCTGCAAAATCGACGAGTGTATTATCAATCTCATGACCCACGCCGCAGACAATGGGAATGGGGCAAGCTACCACTGCTCGGACTACATGCTCGTCGTTGAAGCACCACAAATCTTCCAGACTGCCACCCCCGCGTACCATAATAATCACGTCAAGTTCGCCATAGTCAACCAGTCGTTGTAGGGCGGCGATAATTTGTGGCGGGGCGTCTCTGCCCTGTACCGGTGTCGGGCTGAGAATGATCTGGGCCAGCGGCAAACGACGCCGCAGCACATTCAGCACATCCTGAAAGGCGGCTGTCGATGCCGATGTGACGACACCGATGCGCGTGGGCAGGCGCGGAATGGGCTGTTTCAACGCCTCCTCAAAGAGACCTTCCTCCTTGAGCTTCATGTGCAAAAGTTGAAGCTGGCGGTTCAAGTCACCCGCGCCAATCGGGACCAATCGACGGGCGTAAAGTTGGTAGATACCACCTTTCTCATAGACACTTATCTTGCCATGCGCTAGAATTTGATCGTGGTCGGCCAGGTCGAAGCCAATATTTTCGGCTTCACTGCGCCATATCACACACCGGAGTTGTGCTTCGGTATCTTTCAGTGTGAA
>JAKEEQ010000206.1 GCA_022616515.1 Chloroflexota bacterium
CTTACCTACCCTCGCTCGCTGTAGCATTCAGAAAAGAAAAACACGCCCCGCTACTTTTCAGCTTTTGGCCCGTGATTTTCCTTAACTTGATGCCTATGCCTCCCACAAGTGGGGAGGCTGTTTAATTGACGTTGATCGTGAAGGTGTTGATGTCGTCCTCGGCGGGCGCACCATTACCCGGCGTCGAGTCCGGGTCAACCACATCACTGCCGGTAATCTCCCGCGTGTGAGTGATGGATGTCCCGGTTGTTCCCGGCCCTACCGTCGAGAACAATTGCAGCGTTGCCGTGACCCCGCTGTTCAGGTTTGGTATGGTCCATGTATCGCTGCCTGGCGCATAACTGCCGTGTGTTGCCGTAAAGCTGTTTAGTAGCAGCCCGGCATCACCTGCCGCTGCCCCCAGCACAACATTGGTTGCTGGCTGAGGACCATTATTGGTAATTTCGATAGTGATTGTAACATCGTTACCTTCGTTGGGATTCGGATTACTTACGCTGAAGGTGATGAATTCCAGATCAGCCGTTGGCGTGACCGGGTTCACATTGATCGACGCCGAATTGTTAGCAGGATTAGGGTCATTAACGCTGGTGGCTGTGATGTTGGCGGTGTTGGTGATCGTTGTCCCACCTGTTCCTGCGCCAACATTAGCCGAGAGGGTTAGCGTTGCCTGTGCGCCCGCGCCAATCGTGCCGACGTTCCAATTCCCGGAGCCTGAATCGTAGGTTCCCTGTGAAACCGTATGCGATGCATACGAAAGACCACCCGAGAGCACATCGTTCACCACAATACCCGCCGAAGACGCCGTTCCGGTGTTTGTGACGGTAATGGTAAAAGCGACGGTAGTGCCTTCCAGTGGGGTAGCATTGTTCACCGATTTACTGATGGCGAGATCGACATCTGGAACCTGTATCGCCAGTGATGCCGAGGCACTATTGTTGACGGTATTCGTATCGGGTATTGGGAACGATGTAATGCTCGCCGTATTGGTGATGACGCCGCCCATCGTTCCAGCGTTAACCTGGGCGTTGATGGTAAGCGTTGCATTCGCGCCTGACGACAACGGTCCCACCGACCAGACGCCCGTCCCATTGTCGTACGTTCCGGCACTGGTGGTGTGCGAGTTATACGTCAGCCCAATTGGCAAGTTGTCGGTGACGGCAACACTGGACGCATTCTGAGGGCCGTTATTGCGGACGGTTATCGTAAAGACAACGGTTTGGCCCTCATTCGGTGATGTATCATTCGCTGTTTTCGTGATGCCCAGATCAGTTCCGGCAATCACGACATTAACGGAACTGTTATTATTGCCGGAGACCGGATCTGATTGGTTCAGTGCGGTCAGGCTGAATGTTGCCCCCTGTGTCGTACCTTCAAGGCCACCCGGCACGATGAAACGGTGGTTATGGGTGACCGATGCCCCCGGCAGCAGCAGCGACACATCCCACACGCCGTTTGTCGTATTGTAAATTCCATCGCCCCAGTGGGTGTCGGAGGTGAACGCCGGGAAGCTCAACGTTGCGCGAATGCTGCTGGCGGTGTCGGGACCATTGTTGGTCAGCGTCATTCGATAGGTCACCTGTTCGCCCAGAAAATAGGCGGGCTGTTGGTTGACGACCTCTAGCTGCACCGCAATATCAGAAGTAATACCGACTACCACCGGTACAATAGAAACGCTGTCATCGCCATTTGTGCCAACCGGCGGCGGTGAGGAAGATGTGACGCTGGCATTATTGGTGATGGTTGTCCCGGCGGTACCCAGATCAACACGGGCCGTAATGGTCATACTGACGCTGGAGTTGGCACTAACTTGACCAACGTTCCAGATGCCTGTGCCGTTATCATATGTTCCAATACCCGGTGCAGCGGATACAAAACTGACACCGGTCGGCAGGACGTCCAATACTTCAACCCCCGAATAATTGCTGGTATCAACGTTGGTTAACTGAAGTGTGTAGACAATCAGACTGTTTTCAGGTGGCGATGAATTATTAACCGTCAAGTCCATCAATAGACCCTGTCGTCCGGGCAAAGTTGTCGGGGTTGGTGTCGGCGGAACAGGCGTTGCAGTTGCGACCTGTATGACAATCGTGGCAGTGTTATTGCTGCCATTGGTATCGGCCTGATCAACCCCGGATAACGTTGCCGTGCTGGTAATTTGCTGCCCGGAATAAGAGATGTCTGGTTGAATCGAGAACGTCATAGACGCTATAGCACCCGGCACGAGCGTTCCAACCGTCCAGATTCCCGTACCTGTGTCAAATGACCCTGCACCACTCACACTTTGATACACAATTGTGGGAGAGAACCCGTGAATAACGGAAACGTTGGTCGCTATCGATGGCCCGATGTTCCGTACTGAAATCGAATATGAAAGCTCCTGGTTTACATCAATGAGTGCCGGGCCAGAATGTGACACGATAAGGTCGAGTGTACCACTGACAGTAACGGGATTGATCCCGATACTGGCGCTGTTGTTCGTAATATTGCTGTCGGGTAAAATCGATGCGCTAATCAATGCTGACACCGTGAGAGATGACCCCGCTGTCCCGTTATTGACGGTCGTTGTCACTTGCAGCGTAACCGACGAACCACTCGTCAAGGCACCAATATTCCATACACCTGTCCCCGAACTGTATGTGCCCTGTCCCGGAATTGCCACAACAAACGTTAACTCTGGCGGCAATAACACCGACACCTGAACCCCTGTCGTGTCGGCGGGGCCATTGTTGGTAACCTGAACGGTGAACGTCACAGGTGTCCCTTCGGCGGGGTCCGTGCGGTCAGCGCCAATTGTAATTGCCAGATCAGCCGTTGTGTTCGGCGTATTGGTTGGGGTAAACGTTGCCGTTGGCGACACCGGTGTGTTGGTAAATATTGGTCCGCCTCCCGGTTCAGTAGGCGTAAGCGTAAAAGTTGCCGTCGGCGGTACAGGTGTGTTGGTTGGCGACGGGGGTACATTGGTATTTGTTGCAGTAGGTGGCAGCGGTACATTCGTGTTCGTCGCGGTCGGTGGTGGCGGTACATTGGTGTTCGTTGCCGTTGGCGGGGGTGGTGGCACATTTGTATTGGTGGCGGTCGGCAACGGTGGTACATTCGTGTTCGTTGACGTTGGGAGTGGTGGCACGTTTGTATTGGTTGCCGTCGGTGGTACAGTGGTAGACGTTAACGTCGGGAATGATGTGCTGGTGCGTGTATCGGTCACGGTCGCTGTGGTCGATACCGTCCCTGTGACGGTTGGTGTTATTGAAATTGTGCCCGTTACAGTCGCGGTTCTCGATGTCGTACCAGTCACAGTTGGCGTTGTTGATATTGTACCCGTTACAGTCTTTGTACCTGTTGTTGTTCTCGTTATAGTGGTAGTTACCGATTCGGTGGGCGTTCCTGTGCCGGTAGCGGTTCTTGTGGCGGTTGGCAGCGTGCCCGTTGGCGTTACTGTGCCAGCAGCAATATCGGTCGCGGCTTGTTCGGTATTTGCCTCGCTGATCTCGATGAGTTCGGCCTGTTCCGTTTGGATCTCAGGACTATCATTTGAAATCGTTGGGCTGACTTCGGCAGCAATTTCAACAGGCGTATTTTGGGGTGTGCGTGGTGCTGGTGTGCGGGTCGGTTCGCCAGCCAATACATCATTCAGACGTGGATCGATAGGAATAACGACTTCGCGCTCCCACTCCTGATAGTCCGCTTCATTCTCCGTTTCAACATCGCGAGTAAGCCGGTCATTGACCGACCAGAGCAGACCAAGCTGGCTAGCGCAAAATATCACACCCAGCAACAATGGGAGCAATAAGATAAAAAATCCTATTCTGTTGGATTTGTTCTGTTCATCGTCTTGACCACGTCGGAAAAGTTTCATGTCACTCTTTACGTGTTTGTGTTTCGTATGTAATGTGTTATAACAAGGTATGTCAATCTCGTTTGCGAGTTGCAAACATCCCTTAACTTATCATACATGCTATGTCAATTAAAATCTGTAAAAAACTTGTACACATCTTCCCAAACATAGGAAAATTTGTTTACCATAGAGATTAGACTTTTCGAGTAACATCTGTTAACGGAATCGAGTCAACGACCACCGCCTCCGGCGGTGGCTTGAAGCTAGGTGGCTGAAAGCCCATGTTGACCAGCCTTAGTCACGCCGAAAGGCAACGACTACGTTAGGAGCGAATCCATAGGCACTCCGGGATGCCTCCCCAGTCCCGGACTCTGCGGTACGTCATTAAACAGGCTGAGGGTCTAGGCAAGTGTGGCGCACATCAAACCGCTCCCTAACAGTGGCGAGGGGACGTATTTTACCCTTTTTATAGGGAGAAGGCCCGGAGCGGAGCCAGTGGTAACACAAATCCGCTCCTCCCTTTGGGGATAAATTGCAGTCAACAAGCAAGGAGAATGGCGCTCCTCCACTACCACAGGTAGTGGTTTCCGCGCTGATTACTAAATGAATATCTCAACCTTTGCTCAACGTGCCTATAAGTGGGTTTATCCGAGCATTCAGGTGCGCCTCACCGCTCCATTTCTGCTGGCGATTATTGCACTGGCCGCCATCGGCAGTTTAATCGTTACCCGTCTGGTGGCGGGGAGTATTCTGGAACGTGTAGACAACCAGCTCATTGAAAGTGCGAAAGCAGCCACCAATGCTATCAGCGATATTGAAGGCCAACAGCTCGGCACATTGCGCCTGATGGTCTTTACACAGGGTGTTGATACAGCCCTGACTACGAACGATGACGAGCAGCTTGAGACCCTGCTGCGCCCCTTAGGTGGTAACGCTGCTCTGGATGAATTTGTCGTGTTTAACGCAGCAGGCCGTGGTCTGCTGCGCTTTGAGCGTATTCAAGATATTGACGGCATTCGACTCAGTGAGCTGCCCACCGATGGTGTCGAAGAATGGACAGGCGTCCAGCGGGTCATCAGCCAACAGGTTGACCAATTTGGCGACAAGCATATTGATGTAGTCGAAGTAGACGACTCGACCATTTTCTATTTTCTTGCGCCTGTTTACACCGAAGACGGCGAATTTGTCGGCGGTGTCGGTGTCGGTATTGATGCTTCCCGTTTTGCCGCACGTGTCAGCGAACAGGCACTGTCTCCCATCGCATTCTATAGCCCGGAAGGCAACCTTCTTGGTAACTCCTTCCTCAATGTGGCCCAAATCAACCTCCAACTTTCAACTACCGAAGCGGAGGACATTTTTACCTCACTGGATAAAGACCGCTCTGCAAGGCAAATTTCCATCGGGGAAACATCATATCAAGGCTACTATGCCCCGCTGGTAATCCGTGACCAGCAAATCGGCTTTATGCTGGTCGGCCTGCCCAGCGATTTTGTCACTGACCGCATCGGAACCAGTCGAAATTCGTTTATCGCCCTATTTGGCATCTCCTTTGTGACCATAGTGGTGCTGGGCGTGGTTATTTCGCGCTCCATCACCGGGCCAGTAAAACACCTTGTGGACATCACCAGAGCCATTCGTGAGGGTGATCTGACACGACGTGTTGATCTGCACACCCCTGATGAACTCGGCGAACTGGGCGCATCATTTGACCACATGACCAGCGAACTCATTGCCCGCAATCAAGAGGTGGAAAGCTTGTATCGCCTTCAGGTCGAAGAAACCGCCCAACGTGAAGCCGTGCTTGCCAGCATTAATGACGCCGTGTTCGTGGTTCATCCCCGTGAGGGCATCGTCATGGAGAATGATGCCGGGCGAATCTTATTGGAAGAGTTAAATGAATTCCCTGACGATCAGGCATTTTTCCATGAATTGCATGAATCACCGGAATCGCTCCGTCACGGAGCCGAAATCGCCATACTCAACCGCTACTACACGGTCGTGGCAACACCCATTCAATCCTACACCAGCAATGTTGCCAACTATGTCATTGCGCTGCACGACGTTACTGGCTTTAAAGAGGCCGATTTGCTCAAAGAGAAAATCATCCGCCAACTTTCGCATGAACTTCGTACGCCGCTGACCTCGGCCATTGGTTATCTGGAATTGGTCAAATCTGTCACCAAAGACAACTTGACCGAACAACAGCAAACCTTTGTTGTTAAGAGCCTGGATCATCTGCGAACGCTGGAATATGTGACCAATCAGGTGCTAAAGGTGAGTGTGCTCATTGCGGGCAGCATGGAATTGAATCACAAACACTTTAATTTCATGGATTTGATTCGGATGCAGATTGCCCAGCACCGTTCCATTATTCAGGATCGCGGCATCAAATTTGCGGCCTACGCCCTCAAAGATGAGATAGTGGTCTATGGTGACGAAGCACGTCTGATAGAAGTAATCCAACAGCTTTTGCGCAATGCCTATAGTTACACCCCCGATGGTGGCGAAATCAAAGTCATCGTCCGCGAAGAAGATACCCAACTGGTATTCATGGTCCAGGATAACGGCATTGGTATCGACGAAGAAGAACTACCACATGTCTATGATGTGCTGTATCGCGGGCAGGGATCTGAAGCCGGACCAACCGACACACGCGGCATGGGTATCGGTCTCTTCGTGGTCAAGCAGGTCGTGGAAGCCCATCAGGGAACCGTAGAAATTGATAGTAAACTTGGCAAAGGTACGCTCGTCACTATCCGTATTCCACTGCATGGCGGCTTCGATACATGGCTGGAGGTTTAGTCAGGTTACATTGCGCTGGTCCGGTAAATATCCTGAAGTTTGTTTGCCGTGTTTTCCCATGTGAAGCCTTTAACATGGACCGAACCACGTTTTTGAAGTTCATCTTTCAAGTCAGGGTTCTCGATGAGTTGCAGCAAACCATCCGCAATGCTCTGCGCATTAGAGGGGTCAACGAACAGTGCCGCGTCACCCAGAATATCCGGCAGTGTATTTGAGGCCAGCACAGGCGTACCACAGGCCATCGCTTCAAGCGGCGGCATGCCGAAGCCCTCATACACCGACACAAACGCAAAAACATCCGCTCCGCTGTAAAGCCCTGCAATGTCATCATCCGGCACAAAGCCCAACACCATTGCATTCATTCCTGCTAGTTTTGCCTTCACCTGCTCCGCATAATCGCCCCGGTCATCACCCACAATTACAAGCTGAAGATCAGGATGCGTTTGCTGAACAATACCCATCGCTTCAACCAGCAGCAGCAGGTTTTTGCGCGGCATCATATCACCGATAAACAGTACATATTGCCCGGCAAGTTCATATTTGCGCCGGACCGCTTCAGATTCAACAGCCTTAAAGCGAGGAGAGACACCCAGCGGCACAACCGTAATCCTGTCAGCCGGGATGTGATAGATGGACATTAAATCCTGTTTGGATTGCTGCGAATCCGTAACAACATGCTGGGCACGTTTGGCAGACCACTTAATGAACAGCCGCGCATAGGTGCGCCAGATGGGGTCAAACGCTTCGGGGAAATGAATGAAGGTGAGGTCATGCACCGTCACGATACGTTTGAAGGGGGACCACAAACTGGCGATATTGGCAGGATAATGCACCACATCCAGATGCCGTGCGGTCAATGGAAGCCATACATGAAAGTAGAACAAGTCGGCGAATAAATTGAGTAGTGTTGTTAGTTTATTGCGGCGGGGAAAACGAAATGGAGGCTCTAGCATTTGGATTTCGGGTGGCATTGCAGCGAGCAGGTCACGGGTTGCCACTGCCGTACCGCTGCGGTTGGCAAGAAGTATCCAGGTATCAATCCCGACCTTCACGGCCTAGCACCTTCAAGAACAACCGTTCATAGGCATCCGTCACACCATCCCACGTGTAAACGGCTTCCGCTCTGGCACGAGCCTTTTTCTTATATTCTTCCACAAGAGCCGGGTCTGCCAGCAAGCGTTGCAGAACGGCCTTCAAACTCTCTGCCCCCACTGTGCCGTCGTAGGAGAAACCAGCATCATCAATGGTCTCCAGATTGGCCGGTGTATCCTGCGCAACAACACAACTTTCAAAGGCCATTGCCTCGACCAATGCCGGATGCGTGCCACCCACCGCCGACGTTTCCACGAAGATATGGGCATTGTTGCTAATTTCGTGATACCCATCGCCAAACACATAGCCCGTGAAGATAATGCGTGGATCACCCGCTGCCATATCACGCAGATTTTTGATGTAGCGATCTTCATAATACGCATCCCCGACAATAACGCACTGCCGGTCGGTATCCAGTTCCCTAAACGCCTCAATCAAGTGATGTGCACAGTTTTCCGGGACAAGCCGCCCCACAAATAAAATATATTCCCCTGCCTTCAATCCGAATTTTTGCAGCGTTTCGCCGGGAGGCAGGTGTTTGACCTCCGACCCGTATGGAATGTACAGCGGCGTACTCCTGAACGATTCCTGATAATATTCCTGCACCACATGCGAATCGGTGAGATAGGCATTGGGAAATTTCGTGGCAAGATACTCGGCAAATTTTATATATTGTTTGGCGATGGGCGGCCACTTATCACGCTTCCAATCAAGCCCATCCACATTCAGGATTGTTTTCGTGCCAACAATCCGTGGAAAAATGGTCAGCGGGCTGTTGCCAGCAATAAAATACATTCCAATATCAAAACGCCGTGTGGTGGCATGGAAGGTTGATAGCGTGGTATGAACAATAGTATCAAGATATTTATTCTGAATGGTGGGTAACTTAACGAGGCGCATCCCTTCATATGTATCGCCCTCGTATTGAACATGATGTCTGCGGCAGTATACCGTCACTTCATGTCCACGTTTCACCAATCGTTTACCAAGTTGTTCAACGCAGGTTTCAAATCCACTGTAGCTAGCTGGAACACCCCGCGTGCCCAACATTGCAATTTTCATGAAAAAATATCATTTCCTGAGCAAGTTGAATCTCTCCACAATCATACTACATTACTCCACAGGAACCACAATAGTGAAGATTGTTCCTTTGCCTAATACACTTTCAACGTGAATGTTACCGCGATGGGCTTCAACGATTGACCGCGAAATCGCCAGCCCCAACCCGGATTGGCCGTCTTCAGCCGCGCGTGATTCGTCGGCTCGGTAGAAGCGCTCAAAAATGTAGGGCAATTTCTCCGCTTCGATACCCTGACCGTGATCTTCCACGATGATCACGCCGCGCGAGGCATCTCGCCTGACTTTGAGTTCAACCTTCTCCCCAATTGGGCTGTAGCGCAGGGCATTTCCAACCAGATTGGTCAGCACCTGCCATATCCGGTCAACATCAATCCGCACCGGTGTAGGCTGGTGGTCAATCTCGACGGCGAGGGCGATGTTTTTCTGCTGAGCCTGATGCTGGTAACGCTCGGCAAAACGCTCCACAACATCACGCAGATCCACCTGTTGCAGGTTCAAATCCAGCTCCCCGGCGTCCGCCATCGACAGCAAACGCAGGTCTTCAACAAGACGTTGCAGTAGAAGCGCCTCCCGATAAATCGTATCCAGCCGCTCGGGCGTCGCTTTTAACACGCCATCCTGCATCGATTCCAGGTAGCCAGTAATCACCTGTAACGGACTGCGTAAGTCATGGGCAATGTCGGCGGTCATTTGCTTGCGTAACTGCTGTGCCCGCGCCACCTGTTCACTCATCTGATTAAAAGATTCAGCCAGAATTCCCAATTCATCCCGTGAACTTATTTTGACTTCCTGTTTGAGATCACCGGACTGCATAGCCTGAACGGCATTGGTCAACGCCCTGATTGGCTTTGTGAAGAATCTCGCAGAAATGATGCCGACAAAAAGCACGACCACTACCGTACCCACTGCCGCAATCAGCAAAGCACGATTGGTCGTCGCCAGATAAGCCTCTTCTTCTGAATCCCGCTGTAAAGAACGGTTTGTTGCCAGAACCGTCCCAATAATTTCACCATCATACTCAATAGGCGTACCTGCTTCAATGTCCTCAGCCCGGACCTTTTGATTCCGTCGATAACGATCAAATCCAACCACGACTTGACCGTCGTTGTCTACCAGTACAAAACGTGCCGGAGCGGGGTCCTGATGCGGTGGCGGTTGGTTGCTATTGTTGTTCTGCGGCGGTCGTCCCCCCGGCAGAGACGCCTCCACCCCCTCCCACGATTCGCCGTTCAGGACATAATACGCGGTGACACCTTCAATGAAATTGTCCTGATGCTGTGCCAGAACATAATCATCAAACTGGGTGCGGATCACCTGCTGGATACTGAAGGCAACCAGCGCGATACTGGCAAGCCCTGTTACCATCAGCAGTAGGACAAGTTTGGTGGTTATTGAGCGCATCGATAGCCCATCCCGAAAACCGTTTCGATGTACAGCGGATTTTTCGGGTCTTGCTCAATCTTCGTGCGCAAATTGCGAATGTGCACATCAATCGTGCGCTCGGACCCGTCATACGCATCCAGATATTCCAGTAGTTCGCCGCGTGAGAACACCCGTCCCGGCGTCTCCATCAAGATGTTGAGAATCTCAAATTCGGTGCGAGTGAGTGTTACTGATTCGCCGTTAACCTTGACGGTAAAGGTCGTTTTATTGAGGACAATATCGCCCACCTGTAGAATATCATCATCCCGGCTGTCGCGGTTAACCCGGCGCATCACGGCTCGAATGCGGGCCAGCAGTTCCCGCATACTGTAGGGCTTGGTGACATAATCATCCGCGCCCAACTCCAGTCCGATAACCTTATCTGTTTCCTCAATTTTCGCCGTCAGCAGGATAATCGGGGTGTCATGCTCACGCCGGAACGTTTTCATGAATTCATACCCATCCATTTCCGGCATCATGATGTCCAGCAGGATAAGGTCCGGACGTTCCTGCCGGACCACGAACAGCGCATCCCGCCCATTGTCCGCCGTCACAACATCATAACCTTGCTCGGTCAGATATTCGCTCACAAGCCGTTGGGCGCTTATTTTGTCATCCACCACAAGAATTGTCTGGCTCAATGTGCATTTCCTCCTGTGACAATAAACTCGGTGCTTGCAATGATATTCCACAGAATAGCACGACCAATATCCCCAGTAGAAGTAAAGTCTATCCCGTCAAATAATCTGTCTAACTGCCGCTGCACCAGAATTTCAACCCGCTCCTCGCCAACCTCAACATGAACAGGCATGGTGCTGTCAGGGAGGTGGAGGGTTAACTGTTTGCCATTGGCTAAATGAGTTTGCGCCGTGAATGGGAAAGTCTCGTCGGAGTCAACATTCTGGTATGTGCCTTCAACGTACAGGCTGACCCCGTACATATCTACATCTTCTGGCTGGAAACGGGTCTCGCTGCCTGCCCGTGCAATCAGATAATGCGCTTCACAGTAGGCCAAACTTTCAACCGTAACCTTTCCGAATTCAATAGTGTCCGGATGTGCAAAATCTTCAACAAATGATGAATCTACCAGTGCCGGATTAATGCCATCGCCATGCCCCGCCCGGGCCGTATCAGGAAGTAAACTTTCAAGCAATGTCGTATGGCTATGGTCTTCGCATTCCAGAAGTTGGACGGCAAAGTTGACCAGATAAGCCTTTTCGACCGTGACCACGACCCCCAGATCATTTGTCACCGTCCAGCCGTTATCGGTTGGCACAGCATCCCCCCATGTCCAGCCTGTGCGATAGATAATCTCGCCGTCTCTGGTAGTTGGTGTGGTTTCCGTTGCCAGAATAGGCACGACAATCAATCCGACTGACATAAGAAGGGTGATCATTGCAATAAAGGCGAATTTGTGGCGTGCCATACGGTGGTTCTCCTTCACGATAACCATATGGCAAAAATGTTCAAAATTTCTTTAGGTCGCATCAATCTGTGGACGAATATGCGCGGAGCGTTCTACCACTGATACTTTTTCCTTCTTTTTGCTTTTTGCTGGTTAACCCACTCCGCACCGTTTTCGATTCCCAAATCTGCCCAAGTACCGATGTTTCCCAGCGCAGTGTGTTTTTCGACAATTTCCCTGCCTGTCAGAGACTCTTTCGACTCAATCAATGCTTGGAGTTCTTCCAGTTCTTCTTCAATCCAGTATTCTTCTGTCTCCAAAGCAGATTCTTCTTCCTGTTCTGTTTCACGAGTTTTGAGCAGCGCAACAATTCTCTCGATGAGCAGTAACTGTTCATGAGGGCTAAGTTTTTCAACCTGTTGTGTCAACAGGTCGAGTGCGTGATTGGTCATCGTTTTCGCCTGTGATATTTGCACCAGAATTGTATCATACAGTGATTTATTTTCGCAGACGATACAACATCTCCCCGGCCTTTGGAACATAGATGCAATCCTTTGAATTCTGCCAGTTCTCTGGATGAATGTCACCGTACGGCAAATAGCCAAGATTGAGCGTCCGGCAATCCTCCTTAGAGATTGCAGTCGCCATTGTCACGTTGATGCGTGGTTTCTCGGTGCCATTTTCAAAGAGGCCGCTGCCCTTGAGGTGCGTGCTGTGCGCAATCACCCCGGCTGGCACATGTTTGAACGTATCCCACTGCTTCAAAAAGTAATCCCGGACATGATAGCCAATCTCGTAGATGTACTTGCCATGCACGAAACTCACCTCATCCAGATGCGGGGCATAGATAATCACCTCGCCGCCGTCGGCAATCACCGGCTCCATCTTGTACATCGCTTTCGCCGCCGTCCATAACTCATCATACATCGGCGGCGCGGCACTCAACACTGATTGAACCGGCTCATCCAGCCACACAATATGTCGCTCCGAAGACAAATCCGCCGCCGCACTCCACGCTTCAAGATGATCGCCAATAAAAATTCCCGCCAGATCATATCCATCCACCACCAGCGCCACCAGCGTAATGGGCGTAGGGACCATTGCCGCCGCTGCGTGAATCATATCGCGCACCGGGGTCTGCTTGATACCAATCATCTCCAGAATGGTAATTAATGCGCCCAGCCAGTGCGTCACATTAATCATCTCCGGGCCAGAAATGCCGGGAAATAAATATTTCGCGCCACCGGAAAACCCAACCACCTCATGCGGAAATACGGGTCCCAGAATGATGATGTGGTCGTAGTCCAGCGCCAGCCTGTTAATCCGAATCGGCGCGTCACCTCCCAGCGACTCATGCCAGTATTCCCCGGTAATCTCCTGGACCTGATCGCGCGTCAGTTTGCCGATTTCCACCAGCACATCAGGATTTTGCCATTCGTGGTTAAACAGGCCAACGTGGGCATAGGTTGAAGCTTTTTCCTGCGGCGTGATGCCCACCAACTTACACAACTGCTCCTCACTCAATGGCGGATGAGTGCCCAGCGCCACCATATAATCCACCTGACGTGCATTATGCAGTGCCTCAACAGTCAATCTGAAAAGTTCAGGCAGTGGCACTGTGCGCGTATGATCGGGGATGAGAATGAGTACACGCTGTCCTGTAAACTGCCCTTCCAACCCGGCAAAAATGGTCTCACGAATGGTATCACTATCAAGATGTTTGTCTGCAACGGCCTTAATCATCATCAAACTCCACTGAATGCACTGAATCCGCCATCAACCGGAACCACAATCCCGGTGACAAACTTTGACGCATCTGAAACCAGCCATACCACCGTGCCTACTAAATCTTCAGGATCACCAAAACGCCCCATCGGTGTATGGTCAATAATCTGGCGTCCACGTGATGTCAGGTCTCCACTTTCCTTATCAATGAGTAAATAACGATTCTGTTCGCCGAGATAAAATCCAGGCGCGATAGCGTTGACGCGAATATCAGGGCTGTACTCCTGCGCCATATGTACCGCCAGCCACTGCGTAAAATTATTGAGGGCCGCCTTGGCTGCGCTGTACGTCAGGACTCGCGTCAATGGCTGCAAGGATGCCATTGAGGACATATTCAATATAACACCCCTGCGCTGCGCCGCCATCACCTTGCCCATCACCTGACAGGCGTAAATACTGCCCATCACATTAAGATTAAAAACCCATTGCAGGGCATCGGCTGGCACGCCAAAAAAATCATTTTCCGGTGTGACCGTTGCCTGCGGCAAGTTGCCGCCTGCCGCATTGATGAGAATATCGATCATACCGTGCCGGTTGAGAATCCTGTCAACGGCTGCTTGTAGTGACTGTTTATCCAGCACATCCGCTGCAATGCCTTGTGCTCCAATGCTGTCCAAAACCTCTGATTTGGGATGACGGGACAGGCTGATTACTGTGGCCCCGCCATTCACCAACCCGCGACTGATGGCACTTCCCAGAACGCCCGTCCCGCCTGTCACGACGGCAATTTTCCCGCTTAGATCAAATAAGCTCATACTGGCTCCTTTTGCCTGCTGCTGGTAAGGTATTTTATCTAGCGGACGGGATATATCCCGTCCCTACAGTTGTCGTAGGGACGCCATACATGGCGTCCGCCGGGGAAAGCACACAACCAGTTCACCGCCACCCAGGAAAAAAACATGCGCCAGACCAGTTCCCTCCCCGTCCAGCTTGAGAAACTTGAGAATAACACCTTTTATCTGCACGGCCCCGATCAAGAAAATGTGCGACTCAGCGTGCTCGACCATAACCTCATTCGCGTTCAGGTGTACCCGGATGGCACACCCCGCCTGTCCCGTACCTGGACCGTCGGCGCTAGTCCGCTCGAAGGCCGCCCGCGTGATGACCATTCTATCTTCTCCCTGCCATCATTCCAACACGCGCTCCGAGACGATGTGCTTGAGCTTACAACGCAGAGCTTTTCATTCAAAGCGTTTTTGCGCGATTTCCGAATCGAATGGGGCGATTTTGCCAGCGATACCCGCAGCCGGGCCTATGCCTATGATAAGGCCGGGCGCGGCATCTTTCATTATATGGCCCGCCGTGAGGATGAATATTATTACGGCCTCGGCGAAAAATCGGGTGAACTCAACAAATACGGCAGGCGATTCGTCATGCGCAACACCGATGCCATCGGCTATAATGCCGAAACCAGCGACCCTCTTTATAAGCATATCCCGTTTTATATCACCTTTGTACCCGACCAGAACATCGCCTATGGCCTGTTTTATGACAATCTCTCAACCACCGTTTTTGATATGGGAGCCGAAATCGACGGTTATCATGGCTACTATCGCCAGTATTTTGCCGAAGATGGCGACCTCGACTACTACTTCATCTACGGCCCCACCATCCGCGAAGTGGTGGAAAAATATACCGCTCTCACCGGGCGGATCGCCCTGCCGCCTAAATGGTCGCTTGGCTTTCTCGGCTCCACCATGACCTACACCGAAGCCGACAACGCACAGGAGCAACTTAAGCAGTTTGTCGATTTATGCGACGCGCATGACATCCCCTGCGACATGTTCCATCTATCCTCCGGCTATACCACCGGCAAAGATGGTCTGCGCTATGTCTTCAACTGGAATCGCGACCGCATCCCTCAACCAGAGATGATGGTCAAATATTTTCTCGATCATGGGATTCATTTATGTGCCAATATCAAACCCTATTTTTTGAAATCACATCCACGTTATTCGGAAATCCCTGAACTCGCCATCCAATCCCCCGACGGCAACGGTGCAGCATTGACCCAGTTATGGAGCGGCGGGGCCTTCGAGGTAGGGCAGGGCGCTTATATGGATTTTACCAATCGCGCTGCTATCGACTGGTGGAAGGCACAGGTGAAGGAACATCTCCTCGACTATGGTATCGACTCCACATGGAACGACAACAACGAATACCAGTTATGGGACGATGACGCTGTGTGTGATGGTTTTGGCGACTCAATTCAATTGGGGATGATACGCCCCCTCCAGTCCCTGCTGATGACTCGCGCTTCCTTTGAAGCCCAACAGGAATTTTTACCCGATATACGCCCGTTCGTGTTGTGTCGAAGTGGCGCACCGGGCATCCAGAAATATGCGCAGGTTTGGAGCGGCGATAACGCCACCTCGTGGCATACCCTCAAGTACAACATCCCGATGGGGCTTGGCATGTCATTATCCGGTCTCGCGAATGTAGGGCATGATGTCGGTGGTTTTTTTGGGCCAAAACCATCGGTTGAATTGTTCGTGCGCTGGATTCAATGCGGCGTTTTCCATCCGCGCTTCACCATCCATTCCTACAATACTGATGGTACTATCAATGAGCCATGGATGTATCCCGAAGTGCTGCCCATCGTTCGCAAATGGATGCAGTTTCGCTACCGCCTGCTGCCCTATCTTTACACCCTCTTTCACGAGGCAGCAGAGCATGGCACACCCCTCATCCGCCCGCTGGTTTATGACTTTCCGCACGATGCCAACACCCATGAGTTATCATTCCAGTTCATGCTCGGTGAGCAGTTACTGGTCGCGCCCGTTTATGAAGACGGCGCACGCCAATGGTCCGTCTATTTGCCGGATGGCGCAAACTGGTACGATTTTTACACCGGAGAGGTTTTCAGGGGTGGTCAAACCGTGAATGCCGCTGCACCACTTGACCGCATCCCACTCTTTGCTAGAGAAGGCGCAATTATTCCGATGGGTAAGCCAATGCGTCATGTGGGAGTGGTCCCGGATGATCTTCGTGAAGTTCTCGTCTTTTCCCATCACGACGGGGCTGTGAGTCACTTTACGCTGATTGAGGATGACGGCCTAACCATCAACAGCCCACAAACTCGCGTACGGTTTGAGGTCAATGTTAACGACGGGGAATTAAATGCTGCTGTATCTGTGCAGGGCGATTTTCCGCTGCCGTATGACGAAATCAAGTTCTGCACACGCTATGGTCACGAAAAAACTGTGAAATTATGAGGGACGAGGCATTAACACCCCGCCCCACGACATTTTAATGCGCAGTTTCCGTCACCAGCGTGACCGATTGAGGCTCCTGAATAATTTCGTATTCGGGTTCCTCGCTGCCTCGGAAGGCTGGCAAAAAACGCATTCCCAGGCTAAACGCCAGTGCCAGTAACCCCACCACGCCTGCGGTTGCAGCCCATTCCGTCCACGCTGGCGTATAATGTGTCACCAGCGGGTCCATCAGAGGCGGAGACTCAGATAGCGGCTCGGTGAAGGCCAGCAGCGTGGTATGGAGACGGTTGAAAATCAGTCCCGCCGCTGCCAGTCCCGTGCCAATTAACAGCAGACTGTAGCTCTGCGCAAATTTGGCACGTATCAGTAGGATTCCGGCTAGAATGCCCCCGAGGATAATCTCCCAGCCCCAGAAGGTCAACGAATAGACACCTCCTGTCAGTGTGGTAAATGCTTCAGTACGGCCCGGCACATAACCATAATTGCCCGCCGTCGCATCCCAGAACCGCATGTACAGGTAGATCAACAGCACCGCCCCGGAAATTTGCCCGGCATCAAACAGGATTTTTTCCGGTACAAGTGTCCGGTTCTTCAGCCACTGCACGATAAGCGTCACATGGATGGTGAAGGCAATGCCACCCGCAATCGCCGAAAAGATGAACAGGATCGGCATCGTCGCTCGGAACAGAAAAGCTCGTCCGACTACGACGCCGTAAGTCGCACCGAGGCTTGATTGGTGCAGCAGCGATAGACCAAGACCAATCACCGCCAGCACCGGCGCAAATCTGTGAATCCAGTGCGCGAAGGCATTCAGGCGTTTGAACCTTGCCAGAAATGGCAGGTCGGCCACCATCGGGAACACTTCCAGCAGCAGCACTGAAAAGTACAACGTAATACACATCGTGACTTCCCAGAGCATGGAGTGGACATTCCAGTACACCCAGCCATGCCAGAAACGATCCGGTCGCCCGATGTCCATCGCCAGTGCCATCAGTGCGCCCGAATAGCCCAGAATACCGACAAACACGGCAACCTTTGCCAGTGGCCTGAAGTCCCTGCGACCCAGCAGATAGGTAATCGCCGACAGGGAGAATGCCCCGGCTGCCAGCCCAATGCTGGATAGGTCTAGCACAATCCACAAGCCCCATGGTGCGCCATCCGACATGTTGGTGACCACTAACCCCTTATACATGATGAGGAAAATCGCATAGCCCCCGATGGCAATTACCACCAGCAAAAAGGCTATCCATGACCAGAACAGTCGATCTTTCTTAAACACGTTTTCCTCCTAAGCGTTCGGCAGCAAGTAGTACACACGCGGGTTCGTGCCAAGGTGGCTGCGCAGCGTGATAACTTCACGCCCCTGCATCTTCTTCGATGCCGGGCTTTCAGGATTATGCAAATCCCCGAAAACACGCGCTTCAACCGGGCATACCACACAGCAAGCCGGAGTTGCAGCCCGGTCAACGCCGGGCGTCAGATTACGCTCTCTGGCAGCATCAATGCGGTGGCTGCAAAAGGTGCATTTCTCCACCACCCCACGTGGCCTGGGTTCAACTTCGGGTGTTCCCCACCTTGGAACCTGCGGATTTTGTTCGTCGTTCTTTTCCCAGTTGAAAACACGTGCTCCATAGGGACAGGCCACCATACAGTACCGGCAGCCAATGCAGCGATCATAATCCATCGCCACCAACCCATCATCCCGGTGATAGGTGGCTCCAACCGGGCACACTTCAACACACGGCGCATGTTCGCAGTGCATGCACGGTCGCGGCAGGAAAACATGCTGGTTGAACGTTTCGTTGTCTTCCAGAACGATATTCCACAAGTGGTCGCTGTTCGTATCGTTGGTTGCCTGACAGGCATGCACACATCGCTCACAACCGATACACGCGCCCAGATCAATGACCATCGCCCAGTAGGGTTTATCAGGATCAACCGCGTGTGTGTCTCGTTCCTTTTCGACAACAAAAGCGTTATAGATCCATGTGCCCGCGACCGAACTCATCCCCAGCGCTCCAATCAGTGTTAGAAACTCGCGCCGGGTGAGTTCTCTTGTCTCCTGAGCCATATCACATTACCTTTCTCAGTCCAATTGCCAGCACCACGATACCCATCGCTGCCGCCACCGCAATCGCACCGACATTATTGTTATCGTCGCTGGAGTTCTCAATCTCTTCGGTGTCATGAACGACGGGTGTACCTTCTTCAATGAAGGCTGCCTCGTCTCCATCTTCGTCTCCGGTGGAATGAAGCTCGCCATGACAATCCGCACACACCTGCGGTGCGATTTCCATCGTATGGCCGGTCAGGTTTTCGCCGCGCAGCATATGGCAGTCCACACAGGTCATGTCGTCTGCCATATGGACTTCATCAATCATGGTATCCAGATGGCAGTCGCTGCATGTCGTGTTGCTGTCGCCCATAATCAGGCCGTTGTTGTGAGGTGTATGGCAATCCACACAATCCACCCCCGCCTGACGATGGTCGCTGATAAGCCACTCGTTGTAGGTCGGGGCATGAGCACCATTGTGGCAGCGTCCACACATCTCGGAATCATCGGCTACTTCGACCGGGCCGGGAGGATGTTCCGCCTCCGTCGGCAGTGTGTGGCAGCTTGTACAGACGACACCCTCAAACTGATAGGTATTGGTGTCCGGGCTGTAGCCTGAACCATGACAGGACATGCAGTAGGTGGGATTGCCCTGTTCACCATAGGCCAGCAGGAATGCATCCTGAAGCGATGCATTGGCATGGGGTGATGCCTGCCACTGGCGGTGTTCGTCCGTATGGCACTCCACACACTCTGCCGGGTCAACGGCAGCCGGGGTGTAGATTCCATCGGTGAAGTTGGTCTGCACCAGGCCGAGTTCCAGCTCAACGGCGTCCAGCACCGCATCCGCATAGGCCGGATTGTGAACGCCATAACTGCCATCGGTCTCCACAAAGTCCAGCGCGGCAATGACCCACGTCTCAACCTCAACTCGATTAGAAATCACGCTTCGCGCCGTATCAATTCGGGAACGGTATCGTTCTTCCGTCTTGCTGATGAATTCCGCCAGATAATTGGCGCTGACATCTTCATGACAGGATGTACACGAGTCGCTCTGGATACCTTCAACGCCCGGTTGCACAATTTCCCAGGTATGGCTGACCCGTGTACCATTGCCCTCAATCGGGACATCAGTCATATGACAGGTGATACAGTCTGGACCATTCTCGTCCGTATAGTGCGTCGAGGTCTTCGGATCAATGCCGTCAATCACCGGCAGACCCGCCACCATTTCCCGTACAGGATGATGAATTTCGCCCGTCACAACCGTTTGCTGGTGACACGACAGACAGTCTGTTTCAACTGGATTTTCTAAATCGTGAGTGTTATGGCACGCGTCACACGTAACACTCGATTGGGCTGTTTCCAGAGTCAATGGTTCAGGAGCAGGAGCATCTTCGCCTTCGGCCTCGCGTCGCTCAATCATTTCTTGCACAACGCGATAGTCTGCGCTGTGACACATCAGGCACTCGTCGGTCGCATAATCACTGTTCTTGAGATTATCAAGCGCATGTGCATGACCTGATTCCGCCCACTCGTTGTACTGCATGTTCGGGAGTCTGGCGTGTCCGGTGACCCACCATTCATCGCCATTACCATTTTCCTCGCGTGAATGGCACTGCCCGCATACTTCCGCATCGGGGTTCACATTGATGGCAGCGCGAATCGCTTCCATTTCCGATTCATTGATACTCCCGCCTGCGTCATCGGCCTCATCCGCATGTACGCTGCCGGGACCATGACAGGCTTCACACTGCACGCCCTCTTCTTCCCAGCGTACCCGGCCCTCAACAAAACCGGTAGTGTGACAGCTTGCACACTCGGTCCCCCAATCATAAGCCGCATCATCCCATGTCGCCGCCAGATCAAGGGTATGCCATGCCGTGCCATTCCATTCGGCAGGCAATATTTTGTATTCGCCACGATCAACTTCCATGACATAGATTTGTGTTTCACGTCCCATTACGTAGGCAATGTCGGCGGCGGTAAATGCCCGCGTCTCATCACCATCGGGGATCATCCGCAGTTCTTCGCCAATGGAAAAATCGCCGAGAATGAATTCTTTGTCACTGGTGACGTCTACCAGAGCCATCCCATGTGGTGTTTCCTCAAAGGTACGCCCCACATCGCGATGGCAAGATGTACATTCCCGTGACCCGATATACTCTGCGTCGTCCGGGCCTTGTGCGCGTAACTGGTTGGCGGTCACTATCGCTAGCCCGACAACCACGCATATCAGCCCTACTAGTCGAAACACCGCTCTCATATTTTTCTTTCTCCGGTGCGTCATAGGTCAATAAGTCCTTTGCGTATTGCATACTTCACGAGCGCCGTCCGCGAATGAAGCTCAAGTTTGTGCATCATATTCTCGCGATGTCGCTCTACTGTCTTTACCGAAATGCCAAGCTTGTTGGCAATTGCCTGATTGGTGTAATCACGGGCGATGAGCGTTAAAACTTCGCGCTCACGCGGTGTCAGGCCGTCATAGCGTGCCTTCTCATCGCCGCCGCTCTGGGCCAATTCCAGATAATCGGTCACCAGATTCTTGGCAACGACCGGCTCCAGAAATACATGTCCGGCAGCGACCACCTCAATGGCTTTGAACAACTCCTCTGAGGCAACCCGTTTTGGCACATAGCCGCTTGCGCCCGCCTTCAACATCTCGAAGAAGTATTCAGGCTCCTCGTGGATCGTCATCGCCAGCACGGCCACCTCAGGGGCCTGTGCTTTGATGCGCCGTGTGGCTTCAATGCCGTTGATGTCGGGCAGCGTAATATCCATGATGACGACATCTGGCAGCAGTTCGACCGCCAGACGCACCGCATCTTCGCCGTTTTCGGCCTCACCAATCAGTTCAATCTGATCGTCGTCTTCCAGCATCAACTGCATGCCCGAGCGAACGATTTCATGATCATCAACAATCAGCACACGAATGGTCATACATGTGCCACCTTTCTTTGCTCTAGTTCAAGAATGAGCGTTGCTCCTTTACCCGGCTGCGAATTCAGTTCGAGGTTCGCATCAATCAGATTGGCCCGCTCCTGCATTCCCAGCAGTCCCCAGGCTGTTCGGGTCGTATTCGGTTCAAGGGCAACGTCTGGATCAAAGCCTCGTCCATCGTCTTCAATGCGCAGCATTAGCCGTCCGCCGGTGCATTGCAGGGTGATGTCGGCCCTTTTGGCATGCGAGTGTTTGATAATATTGTTCAGGCCCTCCTGTGCGATCCGGAAGATGGTTGTTTCTACCTCGGGCGGCAGTTCAATCGGGTCACCGTAAACGTTCAGGGTAAATTCCGTTTCGCTGACTCGATTACAACGCTCCACCAGCCACCGCAGGGCAGCGCCCAGCCCCATATCATCCAGTTGGGGTGGACGTAAATCGTTGATCAACAAACGCAGATCACTCAGCGCATCGGTGGCCGTCTTTTCTATCGTTTTGAGATATGTCGCCTCGCGATCCATCCCCAACTTTGCCAATTTATTGGCAACACCCCGCACCCCCAGCGACAACCCCGTCAATGCTTGCCCGGTTTCGTCATGTAATTCACGCGCAATCCGCTGTCGCTCGGCTTCCTGTGCGGCAGTGATTCGATGAAGCAAAACGCCGCGCATCGCGTCACGCTTTTGAACTTCCTCAAAAAGCAGTTCGCGTTCGGCTTGATTACGCCTTAATTCCTCGTTAAGTTGGGCCAATGCCTCGCTGCGTTCGTCTTCGGCCTTACGTTTTTGCATTTCAATGACGGTTAACTGTCGCCGGTTGTCAATCTCCAGTGCCCGCAGTACGCGGATCATGCCAACCGCCACAACTACTGCCACCGTCGCCCGAAAAAGTTGAATAGGAACGCCTACAATGTCCAGAAATAGCTCGCCGTTAATTGTATGCGCCGGGAAAATAACTGCCTTGCCCACGAAAACTTGTCCCACCACCCCATACAGAGCCAGCGCGACAGCAGCCATTGTCAGGTCGCGCGAGAACTCGTCCATGTCGCGTTCCCGGAATATCGTGCGCTGGCGCAGTAATGCGACACAGGCCAGCAAACTCCCCGGAATCCCGATACCATAACGGGCCACTGCTGCTGAAGAGTCCAGCCATTCCTGTTCATTCAGTTCGTAAAAGAAGCGCGGTAGTGCTGCCATCAGGGTGTAGGCAATCAGGGTCATCGCCATGATTTGTCCGGGCCTTGTCTGCTGGGTGAAACGCAGCAGCAACTGCCCGAACGCCAACAGCAAAATAAACGAGGTTACCATGAGGGAAAGGCGCAGCCAGCTAATGGCGAGCGGAAAATCGGTGTCGTAGTAGACCACCAGTCCCCGCTCCACCATATCCAGCCATTCATGAATGCCATGCAGCACACCAAAACCCGCCATTAAACGGATAGCGCGTGCCAGATGTAATTCCGATGATCGTCCCGATTCGATAAGCAGCGCCAGGCCCATTGAGTAAAAGGCAAGCCCATAAACAAAGTAGACGGGGATGATGGCTTCATTCCAGAACTCGTGCATGATGAATACCCTGTTTGTAAACCTTCTGTCTCTACTTTAAGTCGAAAGGGCAACTTGCATAAGTAACAAATGTAGGCTTTTCACCATGTACACCCGCATAAAACTTCTGAGGCAAACACTCCATACCTATATGGAGCGAATCACCCATAATAATTGGGTCGCTTACCACATTGTCAAATTGTGGTCCTTATCGGATTTCACCCAGGCTCAGGAATTGATATTCTGTAGGCAACAAAACAGCAGCATCACAAGGAGAACAAAATGGACGACTTCTATGCAATCGCAACAATTATCGGAATGTTCCTCATTCGCATTGGCATTCCCTTTACTCTACTCATCATCCTCGGCACGCTGATTGAACGGCATCAGAACCGCCAGCGGGCCAAAATCCTGGAAATGCCGGTTCAAAAACAATCCAGCGATGACCAGAAGAAAGCTGCCTGATATCTCCCATAGTGGCGCACTCAACACACCGGGTGCGCCATTCTCCTCTCCCCCCAATGTAGTGACATTCTACGCTCGTAATACAGAGGAAACTCAAATGACAACACCGCCCCTGTAAACGACAATAGCAATAACATCAACACAGGAGCGAAACTACATGCCACAACAACGTTTTAGGACGCTTGATGCGAATGAAGCAGTTGCTGATGTCGCATACAAGTTGAATGAGGTAATCGCGATCTATCCGATTACGCCCGCCTCCGCGATGGGTGAGTGGGCCGATGCCTGGGCCAGTGCAGGCCAACCCAATTTGTGGGGGACAGTCCCTTCTGTCATTGAGATGCAAAGTGAGGGTGGTGCAGCCGGTGCCGTTCACGGTTCCTTGCAGGTTGGCTCTCTCACCACGACCTTTACTGCATCTCAGGGACTGCTTTTGATGATACCCAATATGTACAAGATCGCTGGTGAATTGACGCCAACGGTCTTTCATATTGCCGCTCGTTCGCTGGCTGCCCAGGCGCTGTCCATCTTTGGCGATCATTCGGACGTGATGGCCGCCCGCAACACCGGCTGGGCACTGCTGGCCTCCAATTCTGTACAGGAAGCCCATGACTTTGCACTCATTGCCCACGCCGCAACCTTAGCTGTGCGTATCCCATTCTTGCATTTTTTTGACGGCTTCAGGACGTCCCACGAAATCAATAAGATCGAAATGCTGCCGGATAAAGTTCTGCATGCCTTGATGAATGATGATCTCATTGCTGAGCATCGTGCTCGTGCCCTTTCGCCCGATCATCCGTTCATACGCGGCACAGCCCAGAATCCCGATGTCTATTTTCAGGCTCGTGAGTCGGTGAATCCGTATTACAATGCCTGCCTGGATATTGTGCAGGATGCAATGGACCGTTTCGCCAAACAAACAGGTCGCCAGTATCACCTGTTTGACTACGTGGGCGCACCTGATGCCGAATCCGTAATCGTTTTGATGGGTTCTAGTGCTGAAACTGTCCATGAAACGGTTGAATATCTCGCCAATCATGGCAAAAAAGTCGGGGCTATCAAGATTCGACTCTACCGTCCGTTTGACATCCGCCGCTTTATTGAGGCTCTGCCCGCCACTGTAAGAAACATTGCAGTGATGGACCGCACCAAGGAGCCGGGTGCGGCTGGCGAACCACTCTATCTGGACGTTATCAACAGCATTTACGAAAACATTGATCGATTTGATCGGATGCCGCGTGTCGTTGGTGGGCGTTATGGCCTGTCATCCAAAGAATTTACTCCGGCGATGGTCAAAGGCATCTTCGACAATCTTGCCGCTGACCAACCGAAGAATCACTTCACTGTTGGCATCAACGATGATGTCACCCACACCAGCATTGACTTTGATCCGGACTTCACCACTGAACCGGACAACGTTGTGCGAGCCGTTTTCTATGGCCTTGGCTCCGATGGTACAGTTGGTGCCAACAAGAACTCCATCAAGCTCATTGGTGAGAATACGCCGTTTCATGCACAGGGCTATTTTGTTCTCGATTCCAAAAAATCTGGCTCTGTCACGGTCTCCCATTTGCGCTTCGGCCCAAATCCCATTCGCTCGACTTATCTCATTGAGAAAGCGAATTTCCTTGGAATTCACCAGCATCTCTTTCTAGAACGCTATGATATGACACAGTATCTGGAACCCGGCGGAACGCTTCTTCTTAATACCTTCTATGAGCCGCATGAGGTATGGGATCAACTGCCCCGCATTGTGCAGGAAGACATTATCAACAAGAATCTCAAGTTGTATGTCATCAACGCCTATCAGGTGGCGCGTGATGCGGGTATGGGTGGCCGGATTAACACAGTTATGCAGGTGTGTTTCTTCGCCATTTCTGGCGTCTTGCCACGTGACGAAGCCATTGAAGAAATTCGCAAATCTATCCGCAAGACTTACGGCAAGAAGGGCGATCGTATCGTCCAGATGAACATGAACGCGGTTGAAGCAACACTTGACCACTTATATGAGGTCGAGGTGCCCGATACTGTGACCAGCCCCATCGAACTGCAAGTAGCGGCACCTGCTGGAGCACCCGACTTCTACAAAGAGGTCCAGATGATGATGATCCAGCGTGAAGGTGATCGCTTGCCCGTCAGCGCGTTACCTGTTGATGGCACCTATCCCTCCGGCACAACCCAATGGGAGAAGCGCAATCTGGCGCAGGAAATCCCGGTGTGGGACCCTGAAATATGTATCCAGTGCGGCAAGTGTGCCTTTGTCTGTCCACATGCCGTCATCCGCATCAAGGCATATGAACCAGCCGCGCTTGAAGGTGCACCCCAAACATTCCTGTCTGTGCCAGCCCGTGACCGCAACTGGCAGGGTCTGAACTATACCATTCAGGTTGCCCCTGAAGACTGCACCGGATGTGGCATTTGTGTCGATATTTGCCCGGCCAAGAACAAAGCCGAAACAGGTCGCAAAGCCATAAATATGGAACCCCAGCCACCTATCCGCCATCAGGAAGCCGTGAATTGGGACTTCTTCTTGACATTGCCGGAGCTGGATCGTACGCAAGTTAACGTATCGAGCATTCGCCAGCAACAAGTTCAGCAACCACTCTTCGAGTTCTCGGGAGCTTGCTCGGGTTGTGGTGAAACACCGTATATCAAACTCGCAACACAACTTTTCGGTGACCGCATGGTGGTTGCCAACGCTACCGGCTGTTCATCCATTTACGGGGGTAACTTGCCGACGACACCCTGGAGCTATGACGCTGAGGGTCGTGGCCCCGCCTGGGCAAACTCACTGTTTGAGGATAACGCCGAATTTGGTCTGGGGATGCGTATCGCTCTCGATAAGCAACTCCAACAGGCACAGGAACTTCTCAAGAAACTGAGCGGCGACATCAATAGCGAACTTGTTGATGCTATTCTGAACAATCCACAAAAGGATGAGGCCGACATTCAGGACCAGCGTGATAATGTTCGCCAGTTGAAGAGCAGGTTAGAGGCGCTGAACACCCCGCAGGCCAAGCAACTGCTCTCACTCTCTGAAAACTTTGTCAAGCGCAGTCTGTGGATTATCGGCGGCGACGGCTGGGCCTATGACATTGGTTATGGCGGACTGGATCATGTTCTCGCCAGTGGGCGTAATGTCAACATCCTTGTGCTGGACACGGAAGTCTACTCAAACACCGGCGGTCAATCCTCAAAGGCCACGCCGCTGGGTGCTGTCGCCAAATTTGCAGCGGGTGGTAAGCCCACCAATAAGAAGGACCTCGGCTTGATTGCGATGACCTACGGCAACGTTTATGTGGCTCAGGTCGCGATGGGTGCCAGGGACGAGCAGACACTGCGTGCCTTCCTCGAAGCTGAAGCCTACGATGGCCCATCCCTGATTATCGCCTACAGTCACTGTATCGCGCACGGGATTGACATGCAGACGGCTATGCAAAATCAGAAGGCTGCTGCCGACTCCGGTCAATGGCTGCTGTACCGCTATCATCCAGAACGTGAAGACGGCAATCCGCTGAAACTTGACTCGCGCAAGCCGAAGATGCCCGTTGAAGACTACATGATGATGGAAAATCGCTATAAGATGCTGACCAAGAGCAAGCCTGCTGCCGCCAAGCAGTTCATGCAGGACGCGCAGGAGTTTGTAGATCAACGCTGGTCGATGTACGAGTATCTTGCTAGTCGTGATGGAACGAACGGAAAAGGAGAATAGTCCAAGATGGACCTGAAGACTGTCTATCTGGGATTGGAACTGCCGACGCCGCTGGTGGTGTCGGCATCACCTCTATCCCAGCAACTGGATAACATTAAGCGTATGGAAGATGCCGGTGCGCCGGCTGTTGTAATGTACTCGCTATTTGAGGAGCAAATTGTCCGCGAACAGCATGAACTTGATCATCATCTGTTTTTCGGGACGGATAGTTTCCCGGAAGCCCTGACTTATTTCCCGGAGCCGGACGAACTGCTGACCAGCGGCGAAACCTATCTCGATGACATTCGCCGCGCCAAAGAAGCGGTCGATATTCCCATCATCGGCAGTTTGAACGGATCTACATTGGGCGGCTGGACAGATTTTGCCAGCCAGATTCAGGAGGCTGGTGCAGATGCGCTGGAACTGAACCTGTATCACATCGAAACCGATATGGAAAAAACCAGCACCGACGTTGAGCAGATGTATCTGGACATTGTCACGGCGGTAAAGCGCGTGGTTAAGATACCAGTTGCGGTGAAACTCAGCCCCTTCTTCACCAACATGGCCCACATGGCGAAGCAGCTTGATGTGGCCGGGGCTAATGGACTGGTCCTGTTCAACCGTTTCTACCAACCAGATATTGACCTCGAAAAACTCGAAGTCGTGCCGCGCGTCATTTTGAGTTCGGAACATGAACTGCGCCTGCCCCTGCGCTGGATAGCCATTCTCGACGGGCGCATTAAAGCCAGTCTTACCGCCACGACCGGGGTACATGCTGCGCCAGATGTCATCAAACTACTGATGGCGGGGGCCGATGTCACCATGATGGCTTCTGCGTTGCTGAAGTACGGCATTGACCATATCCGTCATGTGGAAAAAGACTTGCGCCTGTGGATGGAGAAGCACGAGTATCATTCGGTCCAGTTGATGCAGGGCAGCATGAGCCAGATCAAAAGCGCTGACCCCGGCGCATTCGAACGCGCCCAGTACGTCAGGGCGGTCAGTACCCTGCCTAAAGACTACAAGATTTTCTAACTGTATGACCTAACAAAAAAGGCCCCTCTTCGCACCGGAGAAGGGCCTTACTTTATTTAAGAAAATTTATTCAATCGCTGGCAATACAAGCGCCCGTTCAAGGCGTTCAATTGCCAGTTGCGAGAACAACGTGACGATATGATAACCAAATGAATGATCACTTTCGCAGCGTTCACGGATACACTGCCCATCAAAGACAACGGCGCGGACCAGCGTTTGTGCCCTTGCATCGAAATGCCAGGTAAAGGGTGGAAACAACCACGACCATCCCAGCACATCGCCCGGTTCCAATACACGAATAATCTCACCGTTGTGCTCTATTGAAACACTGCCTTCCTGAATAAGATAAAAAGCGTTGGCTGGCATGCCTGCTTTCAGGACGAACTCCTCTTCATCGAAGCCGACGGTTGTCGCACACGATGAAATCACCTTGAAGTATCCGTTTGTCAGGTCAGCGAAGAACTTATATTGCCGTAAAACACGCTCCACGCGGTTCATTACAACCACCCCCGTCCATTCAGTTGCAATCATTGTAGGTCAGAAGCGGGATGTTAAATAATTACCAATGCTCGTTAGTATTCGTGCGTATTGTCACAACTATTCCCACACACGCAGCACCTCCGCCACACTCCATGCCTGCGCAATGGTCCCGCGCGGTGTATGCGGGAAATCGCCATCAAAAATCTCGCTAATGGTGCCAACGCCATACTCTTTGAGATGCGCTTCAAACGGTTTTAAAAATGCCAGTTTTTGTTCTATATCCTGATAGACGTGGTTATGCGCCTGCGCCGTATGTCCAGCGAGCCACGCCCACACCGTCCCCTGATGATAGGCTGCATCCCGGATTTTACGCTCACCGCCATAATGCCCGATGTAATCCGGCTCTAATGGGGCCAGACTACGCAGCCCGTATGGCGTGACGAGATGTTCCACACAGCTATCCACCACTGCTTTTTGCTGCTCTGAAGTGAGCAAATCGCGCCCGATAGACACGGCAAAAATCTGGTTGGGGCGCAACGATGGATCATTCCCGGCGGGGCCTTCAATCACATCAAACAGATATCCCGTTTCCTCATTCCAGAATTTGGAATAGCTCGTTTTCGTCTTTTCCGCTATTTCACTGTAAACATCCTCCGCTCCCAATAGTGCTGCAAACTCAGCCATGATGCACTGCGCGTTATACCACAGCGCGTTGATTTCAACGGCTTTACCCGTGCGCGGTGTGACCACCCAATCCCTGATTTTGACATCCATCCATGTCAATTGAACATCATCCTGCCCCGCATACAGCAGGCCGTCCCGTCCATCCATCTTAATGTGATAGCGCGTACCCTTGATGTGCCAGTTTATAATGTCTTCCATTATAGGGAACAGTTCATTCACAAGCTGTCTATCACCCGTCATCGTATAGTAGGCACGGATAGCCTCAAAATACCACAGCGTGGCATCGACTGTGTTGTATTCCGGCGCTTCATTATCATCGGGAAAACGATTGGGCAGCATGCCGCGATCTACAAATTTGGCGAACGTGCGCAGAATTGCCGCCGCTTCCACATAGCGCCCTGTCGTCAGCGTGAGGCCGGGCAGTGCAATCATCGTGTCGCGTCCCCAATCGCTAAACCAGTGATAACCCGCGATGATCGTGCGCCCATTTTCGATGCCGGGCACATCCCGCCGCACAATAAATTGATCTGCCGCCAGCACTAGCTGTTGAATCCACTGTGGTTCCTGTTCCATACCGGATTGCTCAATCAATTGTTTCTCGCGATTCTTAACTGCTGCCAGCACCTTGATTTCATCCAATTCAGGCATTGCTTCCGTGGAGAAGACAAATGTCACGCCCTCGTCTGGTCGTAGTTCAGCGGTGAAGGTAACGGCGTGAAAATGATCGGTCAACTCTGGTTCGCCGCGATATTTTTCAACTGGCAGAAAATAATCGGTTTGCCACTCACTGCGAATTTGCACTTTGGCCCGCTCACTAAAGAGATAGAAGGTAAATACTTCTGTCGTGACCGCCACCCCGTCAGTAAAATGCTCAACGTCTACGTTGATGTCACCAGTTTTCATGGCATCGTGAAAATTTTTGTAATTCACCATCACCTTGATGCCAATCGACACTGGAGCCGAAGCCGTATACTGGACATAACTTGTATTTTCACCATAAGCCATCCAGACCCGTTTCTGAATGTCGATGCCCGCCACGCGATATGTCCATGTAGGGACGCTGCCATCCAGCACAAATGATTCCAGATACTCAAAGCCATTCGGTTCGGGTGGTTCATCATGGGATTTCCAGCGATTTACGAAAAGGGGATATTCTTTGCCGTCAACAGTAACCATCTCATCCAGTTTGCTGACGAGCACCGTGCGGTCTAAAGGAGGATTCAGGGCGGCGACCAGATAACCGTGATAATTTCGCGTCAATGTGCTGGGAACTGTGCCGCTGGCGTAGCCGCCAATGCCGTTCGTGACCAGCCATTCGCGTCTTTCGCATTCGTCATAATTGGTGCAGTCAATTAAGATCAAAAAGACCTCCCTCATCTACCGCTTTGATGAGGGAGTATTGTATCAGGTTAACATCCCGCCAGTGTTTCTGCTTCGAATTCTTCCGCTTTGTGGTCAATGAATGTTTCCGCAAATGTCATAAACTGGTACACATCGGCGAAATTGGTAGCAACACCCACCGAAATGCGCACCGCGCCGGTGGCCTGTGTGCCCTTTTGCGTCATGGCCTCCACAAACTGCTCAAAGGTCATGCGCAGCTTGTTCTCAAAAATCGCTTTGAGATTGTCGGCCAGATCAGGCAGCGCCATTTCTCCGGCACCGGGATTACAGAAACAGCCTGTCCGCAGCGAAATATTGAATTGATTGGCGAGTTTTTCCACCAGCCCCCGTCACCAACTCTTAC
>JAKEEQ010000207.1 GCA_022616515.1 Chloroflexota bacterium
GTCTATGCTTGTACACATAAAGGGCATCCTCAGCTTGAATGTTCGTAGTACAACTATTCTCCCTGATTTTGCCCTTTTTGTCTTAACTTGATGCCTATGAGCCTCCCCACTTGTGGGAGGTTTTCTTTTCCTACTTGCATCGCCAGATGTTTCTCCTCATACTGAACATATAACAAGTGTATAAGGATGAAGAGCAATGGTAGACGCATGGTGGGTGCCCTACTATCTGGCGGCAAAACCTGACGTCGGCGAACAGCGTTTTGATGCCGTGGTTTTGTTTAATGACGTTTCTGGTTTTACGCCCTTAAGTGAAGTGCTCGGCCAACAGGGGCCAGCCGGTACAGAAACACTGACCCGCATCCTCAACGATTACTTTGAACCAGTTATTGATCTTATTCACAGTTATGGCGGGATGATCGCGCAGTTTGTGGGTGACGCAGTGACCGTGCTCTTTCCATGTGACGCTGACACTACCCGTGATACCATCCAGCGTGCCCTTCACTGCGCATCGGATATGCAGACCCTCATCACGGGTTTTAAACAGATTGAAACTGATGCTGGTTCCCACCAACTCATCATGAAATCGGGTCTGGCGATGGGACAAGTGTTGTCCATGACGGTTGGTGGGCAGGAAGAAAAATATCACATCCTCGCCGGAGAAGCTCTTGTGAACAGTGCCGCCGCCGAACAACAGGCTCAGGGCGGTCAGACTGTCATTCACGCTTCGTTATTGCCATATGTGCCGCAAGCCAATCTTCGTTCACTGGATGATTCATTCAGTCTTGTGATGGAAGTGGCGGGAAATGCAACCAGAATTCCGGCACGATCACCGCTTCAGACATCGAATGGCAACCTCAAAGCGTTCTTACATCCCATTTTGCGGGAGCGGCTGGAGCGCGGGCAAAGTGCGTTCATTAATGAGCACCGTCAGGTAACGGTGTTATTCGTCAGCTTTGCGGGTTTTGATTACGATCATGACCTGGCAGTGGCGGACAAGCTGCGGGGCTATTTCCAGCATGTGATTGAGGTCGTTCATCGCTACGACGGTTACCTGAACAAAATTGATATTGGCGACAAGGGCAGCAAATTTCTGGTTATTTTTGGCGCTCCGGTTACCCATGCCGAAAGTCAGGAGCGGGCACTGCGCTGTGCACTGGAACTGCGGCAGATACCGGATGTCCCGGCCCGAATCGGGGTTAATACCGGATTTGCCTTCAGCGGCTTAATCGGGGCACAGAAGCGGCGAGAATATACCGTTATCGGGGAAACGGTCAATCTGGCGGCCCGGATGATGCAGGTGGCGGTGGTCGGGCAAATTCTGGTGAATCAGGCTACGTATCGTTATGTGCATGACCAGTTCGATTGGATACCTCAGCCTGCCAGACAATTGAAAGGCATCTCGCAGCCGGTTACCGCATTTGAGCTAACGGGCTTCAAAGGAGTCTCCAGCGTTCTCCAGCAGCCGATTTACCAGTTACCCATGGTGGGTCGGACAAAAGAACTGCAACATGCTGCCGAAATGCTGGCAAATCTCAGCGAACACAAAGGCCATGCGCTGGGCATTGCCGGTGAACCGGGCATGGGCAAGTCTCGCCTTAAAGCGGAGATTATGCGGGCGGCAACCAGCATACTTGGCGTGGCGGGTTACGTTGGGGAATGCCAGTCCTACGGTACTCAGACACGGTATCTGGTGTGGCAGGGCATCTGGCGCAGTTTTTTCGGAATTTCGGGCGGCGAACCCGACCAGATTGCGCACCTGAAGAAGCTGCTTATCGAGGTTGATCCGGCGTTTTCACAGCGGCTATCATTGTTGAGTCCAGTTCTCAACATCACCATCCCTGACAATGAAATGACAGCATCAATGGACGCCAAACTCCGAAAATCGTCGCTTGAGTCGATGCTGGTGGCCTGTATACGGCATCGC
This sequence comes from Chloroflexota bacterium, assembly GCA_022616515.1. Classification (GTDB taxonomy): domain Bacteria; phylum Chloroflexota; class Anaerolineae; order Aggregatilineales; family J027; genus JAKEEQ01. Next base: position 1,925 of record JAKEEQ010000207.1, read on the forward strand.
GCGAAACAAATGCCGCTGTTTTTTGTGCTGGAAGATACGCACTGGATTGACCCGCTTTCGTTTGATTTGCTACTGGCGATTGCGCGAAATATTGTGGATTTACCAGTGATGCTCCTGCTGGTGTATCGTCCAGATGAGACCATTTTTGAGACTAAACAACTGGTGGAGGCCGGTCAGTTCAGTGAAATCAGTTTGCAGCCGTTCACCCAAACAGAGACCCATGAACTGATTGCATTGAAAATGAACAGTGAGGTGTCGGAGAGTTTAGTTCACATTGTTCACGAGCGAACGCAGGGGAATCCCTTCTATATTGATGAAATGATCAATTTGCTGCTCGACCAACGGTTGGATTTGACGGAAACACACGAATTCAGTGTGGTGGCGCTGCCGGACAGTTTGCATGACCTGATTAACAGCCGTATTGACCAGCTTGAAGAGGCGGAGCGCATCACGCTGAAAGTAGCCAGTGTGCTGGGGCGAGTGGTCAATGTGGAATGGCTGGAGGCGATTCATCCCGGTCAAGATCAAGCGACGGTGCATTCACACATCAGCACCCTGACCCGGCGCAACTTTATGGTCCCCCTGGAGTCAGCGGGAAACGAGTTTGAATTCAGACACAACGCCACGCAGGAAGTCGCCTACCAGAGCATGACGGTCGCGACACGGGCTGATTTGCATGGCAAAGCCGGAGAACTCATTGAGGTTCAGTTCGCGGATAAGGCAGACGATTATTTCGAACTGCTGGTGCATCACTGGGTTCACAGCGACAACACCCCCAAGAAAGTTGAATATTTACACCGGGCCGCCGACTCTGCCCAACAGAGTTATGCCAACGCTACTGCCATCAACTATTTTGAGCAGTTGTTGGCTTTACTAAGTGAAGATGCGGCCAAACTGCCCGTTCATATTCAGGTGGGCAAAGTCTATGAGTTGATTGGCGAATGGGATAAGGCGGAAGAACATTACCGTATGGCGTTAACCAAAGCAATAGCACTGAACGATACAGGCATAATGGGAGAAGCTGAAAACGAGTTAGGACGGTTGATGACGGTGCGGGGGCGGTTTGATGAAGCCCTTCCGACTCTGTTGGATGCGCAGGGACATTTCAAGGAATTTGGAAATGACAGCGGTTTGACACGAGCACTGGTGAACGAAGCCAATATTTTCCTGTATCAGGGTAAACCCGACGGTGCTTTGCCGCGTTTTGAAAATGCCCTTGAACGTGCGGAGCGCATCAATAACGATGAACTGAAGAGCTTAATTATCGGCAATATGGGCATTGCCTATGGGATGCAAAATGATTACGAACGGGCACTGGACTCATTCAAAAAGCATCTGGAGTTAGCCCGCCAGCAGCAGAACAAGCTTCAAGAGTGTCTCGCTATTGGCAACATTGGTATTGCCTATTTTCGAATGGGAGATTTTCGTCAGGCCCTTCTCTACTATCAACAGCAACTACTGGCAACGATGGCTATTGGTAACCGGCAGCAATCTAGCAATTCACTCTTTAACATGGGCGCTCTATACACAGAACATGGCAATCTCGACCAGGCAATGAGATGTTTTTTGAACTACCTTGATATTGTGTCTGAGTTGGGTAATTTGAGAAGTATTGCCAGTGGATTGGACTATTTATCGACCATCCTGTTTCACCAGAATCAATTTCTGGACGCACACAAAACGCTAGACCTGTATCTTAAGATAGGGCAAATTGTAGAAAATTCAGAAATCATCGTTGATTGTACTATAAAGCTGGTTGAACTGTTGATCAAAACGAAGCAGTATGTGCAGGCCAGTACCCATCTGGCAGTTATTGCTCCGGTAACTCAGGAGCAGAAGTTTCGAAGGGACTTACTCACGGTGCAGGTCGAGCATCTCTGTAAACAACCTTCGTTGGATGACACTATACGCAGATATTTGAGTCTATTGACTGAGTGGAATGATGATCGCTGCAAGGCGGATGTGTTCTATGACATTTGGCGTCTGGATAGTCACAAATTTGCATACCGGGTTAACGCTTCGGAAATTTATAAACGTCTACATCACCAGGAGCCTCAATTTGTTTATGCGAAAAGATACCGGGAAATGACAGGTGAGACATTGGAAGTGGGTTATCAGTTACCGCAACTGAGTTTGGGGATAAGCCAGGAGCCTGACCTCCAACAGATTTTTACACGGATTTCAAAATTTATTGAAAGGTGACAACATGAGTCATTTAAGGATTTTGTTAATTTTGATACTGCTACTGGCACTGGTTGTTGCGGCCTGTGATCCTGAGGAAGACGAAGATACTGAAGACGAACAGGATACCGCAACCGACGTGGTGGTTGATGAAGAAAATCAAGCGGCTGATCCCATCTGTGTTGCCAACCGATTTGACATTGAAGGTCAGGGCGAGGTCATGTGGAATATCGGCGGGGCAACAGGCGGCTCGGAAATGGTTCTGATTGATCAGGATGGCAATGAGACCAGCCCGGATCAGCTTCTTCAAATGAATGATGAGCGCCTCAATCCAGTTGCCGATATTGAGACACAGAATGTTGCTATCATCGTGCTGGATGATTTTTATGCGTTTGCGGGTGAAGATTTTTCGCACGGCGAGGTTGTCTCGCTACAGATTCAGCAGCAAATTCGCTCCAGGCAACCTTACGATTTCGATCCAGCACGTAGTGCAGTCGATGATTATCCCGTGTTGACGTGGGACCCCGAAGACCCGCAACTACCTGCCATGCACATCATCGAAGCAGACACCGATTTTGAGATCACTCGTGTGATTGATGGGCTGCAAGGTGCGCTGGCAGTGGCAGGCAGCGGACTGGATGTTAGTCGCATAGCCGTAAACATGAGCTTTGCCGTCATCCCGTGCCAGATTACGGAGGATTTTGACCTGCGTATGTACCAGCAACAAATTGACGAGTCAGTGGAGGGTGAACCTATTCCGCGCCGGACCATTGGTGCCGTTCTGGCAGAAGACGAGGCATACATGGCCCCTGATACGCTTGAAGCGGTGCTGGGAGCGCCCGAAAAGCGGTTTGAAGAGCAGATTTACAGCCAACTGCTGGCGTTGTATGAAAGGGCCAACTCGTCCGGTGATGCCGACCTTGAGCGATTCCATCAGGTGATACAGGACTCAGTGGGAACTCAAGACACGTACTGGAATCCGGGTGAACGAACGGTTATCTACATCGCGGCAGCAGGGAATATGGGCCGCAATCAGGAATGCTATATTCCGGGAAGTTGGCCGGAAGTTGTTTGTACGAGTGCTTCGATAATTGACGACAGCGCCAACGAAGTTGCGTGGGAAGGGAGTAATACCGGGCAGACGATGACACTGGGCGGGTTCCACTGGATTATCCGAAACCCACCACAGTCAACTGATCTGGCCTACATTGGCACATCGTTCGCGGCTCCGGTAGTTACCAGCAATCTGGCGTTTTACCTGACTGTCGAGACTCTTTGTGCAGGGCCACCGCTGGACATCTCGCTAGCCACGTTCGATGATAAGCCGTTTCGCGAGGCTCTCGCAAGCGCCGGATGTGCGGCCCTCAACTAGCGGATCACCTCAAAGTTTTCACCGGAGGACTGCGTGAGGTCCACCACAACCTCACGCCCTCCCCATCCATCCACCAGATCATGGGCGCGGACGGTGACGGTTGTCACGCCGTCGGGGATGACAAGGCCGCTCTGGCTGCGGGTGAAGGGCTGTTCGGTTTCATGGGGATGCAGCAGCAGGCGGGTAAATTCATCGTCCTTGCCTTTGAGGACTATGCCATCGGGCAGCACGATATCCCAGCCGTTGGCGTAATCTTCCCAGCCAGTATCTTCATGACGAACGGTGACGTCAAAGCGCCATGTGCCGTCATCACTTAATGTCGCGCGGACAAATTCCACATCGGCGTCGCCATTCATTGTTGTTTCCTTTGGATGCCACCACGGCCAATTAAATGTATCGCCAGTGCTCAGTAACTTTGTTGGACGTTCACCATCAGCGTCCATTATCCACAGGTCGGGTTGACCTTCGCGGTTGCTCACGAAGATGATAAAGCGTCCATCGGGCGACCAACTGCCCTGCGCATCGGCGGCGGGATGATTAGTAAGGTTCTGGACATTGGTTCCATCCACATCCATCACATAGATTTCCTCGTTGCCGTCACGATCACTGACAAACAGAATTTTCTCGCCACCGGGTGACCACGCCGGATAACGGTCTGTGTCCGGGGAGTCAGCGGTTAGATTAGTGCGTTTGTCGTTTTCGATGTCGAGCAGCCAGATATCGCCACTGCCCGCACAATCGGCGCGATAGGCCAAATGATTAGCATCCGGCGACATATTTGGATGATAGTCCGGGTGGCAGTCATCTTCATCGGTCAAGCCTGTGATGGTGCTGTCAATAGGGCTGCTTAGATACAGGGCCGGAGCACCGGAGCGATCACTCATGTGGACGACGTCGCCATTGGCGGTCCAGTTGGGATACATGTCGCTGGTATCATTTTGAGTGAGATTGGTTTGTGTGCCGGAAGCCACCTCATACAGGTAGATTTCCCAGTCGCCATCGCGGTTGGTCTGAAAGGCAATGGTCTGTCCATCGGGGGACCATGTCGCGTGACTGTCATCGGCTTCATTTTGTACGATGGGGGTCAAAGTGCCAGTTTGCCAGTTATACAGGGTAAGGTCATTGCCGCTGCCATCATTGACGGTTAGCAGAATGCTCTCCGGCAAACCTATCAATTCATCAAGTGAAATAGTGTCGTCAGTTTGGGCTTGAATACGGGACAAGCCGAATATCAACACGAGCAAAAAAATAGGGACGAAACGCCGCATGTGTATCCTCCCGGTAACATTGCTGTCCACTTTTACTGTCGGGAACAGGCGGCGAAGTCTTACGGCGTTCGATAGGTTTCAGGGCGTAAATCCTCACCATGGGCAACACGTTCCAGTGTACCCGCTAGCAGTTTCCGGTTCACGGGCTTGGAGAGAATCGCCGTTGCGCCGAGTTTATAAGCAAGATCGTGATTATCCACATGGCTGACAATAACGACCGGAATAGCTTTCGTGGCGTCATTCGCCTTTAACCGCTTCAAAACTTCCCAGCCATCCATGCTCGGCATCATAATGTCGAGGGTGATGACATCGGGATTTTTGCTCTGGGCTTTGTCCAGCCCTTCACGACCGCCTTCGGCTGTGATCAACTGCCAGTCGGGTTTTTCCGCAGCAAGGCTGTCATGCAAGTACATTCGCGAGTCCTGAGTGTCATCAATGACCAGCACAGTGAGTTTGCGGTCATCAAGGGCTGGTTTGCGCGGTGAGGATGTCAGATTGGCATTGGGCAGAGTGACAAAAAAGGTGGTTCCCTTGTTTAGTTCACTTTCCAGCCAGATGTCGCCGCCGGACATTTGGACAAGTTTCTTCGTGATGCTCATACCGAGGCCAGTGCCGCCATATTCGCGGGTGGGTGCGTTGTCAATCTGGCGGAATTCTTCAAAGACGCGATGGCGCTTATCTTCGGGAATGCCGATCCCGGTATCTTCAATCTCGAACTGGACGCTGCCGTTTTTGGGATGGGCGCTTATGCGGATGCTGCCCTGATTGGTAAATTTGACCGCGTTGCTGACGATGTTGGTCATGATTTGCTGGGCACGCATTTTATCAACGTAAATAGGTGGCGCTGCCTCAAAATCGCGAATAATCTTGATTTCTTTGTCGGATAACTGCGGTTCAACCACCGCCAGCACGTTTTCCAGCAGGTCAATGGACGACACAGGTTCTGGATACAGATCAATTTGTCCGATTTCAATATGGCTGAGGTCCAGAATATCGTTAATCAGATTGAGCAGATTGCGCCCATTGCGCAGCACCTTCTCAAGGCGGTCTTTTTGTTGTTCATTCAGGTCGCCATACAACCCATCCAGCACGAGGTCGGTGTAGCCGATGATGCTATTGAGCGGAGTGCGCAGTTCGTGGCTCATCTTGGCGAGAAATTGATTCTTAACGCGGTCGGCGTCACGCAGTTCGCGATTCTTAATTTTCAGTTCGTTGGTGATGTCGGTCAGCGGATTAAACAGGTTTTCGCGCAACACTGCACGTCCCATCAGGAAGGCGGCCCCAGCGAGCGCGATGGCATTCAGAGGGATATAGGTAAAGGGCCACAGCGTCACCAGCCAGATAATACCAAAAACCACGAGGGCAGGTGCCTGCCAGAAATCTTTCAAGCGATTGGCTCGATGACGCAGCCGGTACAGTATAACGGTTGTTACCAGCGGATAGAGAAAGGTTATCCCGACGGCAATTCTGCCGATAGGTGTTATCTTTGCCTCGTAAGTTCCGGGACGATCAGGTACGGGCACAACACCGTCGGTTGCTGCGCCGGACCAGATAAGGCCAAACAATACAAAGAAGGCGATTACACTGATAACAGATACCCGGCGAATAAAGGTCGAGCGAATATCGGCAAAGCGGATGGATGACAGGAACAAGCCCACTACAAAAACAAGGTACATGGAACTATTGATGTTAGCGGCAAGGTCCGGGTCAAGACCAAGTGACGGTAAACGGCTCAAAATATTGGCAATGCTGTAAATCGTCAGAGCCAGCATTGTGCCGCCAAAGAGTTGATTCAGGCGGTTTTCCGGACGCTGCCAGAAAATCAGCAGAAACAGGGCAGCACTCACCGTACCCGCGAATAAATTTGCCAGACCAATAATAATGGTTAAAGTTGTTAGGTCTTCCACACCGACGTCCTCAATGCAAATTCTACAGTTTCAAGCAGCGCATTTCGTTGTAGTGGCTTGGTCAGTGATGCATAAACCGAGTTAAATTGTTTAATGGTTTGGCTCTGGTCCAGCACGCTGATCATAATCACCGGAACGTTTTTCAGTTCTTCGTCTTCCTGCAACACATCAATGACCCCCCAACCATCCATGCCGGGCATGCGTGCGTCCAGTGTAATCAGGGACGGGGAGAGTTCGCGGGCACGCAGTATACCCTCGTGACCACTCAAGGCTGGAAAGACCCGGTATCCCGCCGGTTCAAGATAGCCTTGCATCACTTCGATAGCTTCAGGATCATCATCAATAACCAGCACCAGCGGGCGTTTATCATCGTCGCCAGTGTCAGGGACTTTCATGGCTTCAATCGTTTGGCGTTTCTTGACTTCGGCGGCGGCTGGAAAACCCATGTGCATTGTGCTGCTGCGCTCGTCAAACCAGATTCTTCCCCCGTGTAGTTCGACAAGCCGCTTGGAAACCGCCAGCCCCAGACCAAAATCAGCAAATTCGCCCGAAGCCAGTTCATCATGATCTTGAATGGCCTGATTGATCTTAAAGGCATCCTTTGATATGATGCCGCCGCTGCTGGCCCGCATTGTTACTATGACCTGATTACGAACGGCATCATAATAGCCACCAATGTGAATACTTTTGCTGCGTCCCGTGAACTTAATTATATTGGCGAAGACGTTCAAAATCGCCTGCCTTGCCCGGACTTCATCGACATAAATCATCGGCAGATCTTGATACTGAGTCGCCAGTTTCTGGTTTTTCTCTTCGGCTAGATGAGACAGCGTCCTGACAATATCATCAATCAGTGGGCCGGGAGCGATATGGACCGGGGTAAGATCAAGCCGTCCGGCGTCGATTTTGCTTAGGTCCAGCACGTCGTTGATAAGGGTCAACAACGTATTGCCATTCTTATGTACTTTTTCCAGCCGGTTCGCCAGCCGGTCATCCAGCGGGCCATAAATGCCATTCAGGACGAGTTCGGTATAGCCGATGATGCTGTTGAGCGGGGTGCGCAGTTCGTGGCTCATGTTTGCCAGAAACTCGCTCTTGCGCTTATTGACGTATTCAAGTTCGCGGTTTTTCAGCATCAATTCATCGGTCAGTTCCACCAGCGGATTAAAGAGTTGATCTTTGAGCACCACCCGCGACACCATCACCACACCGATTAAGACGCTGACACTGTGCATGACATGGCCCGGCGGTGCGCCGAAGATGGCAAACAAAGCGAGGCCAATCCCTAATATACTCAGCGCATACAGAATTTGACGATTCAGGGCGATGGCACTGTTTCGGAGGGTAATGCCGATGTAGGCAATGAGCAGGCTTGCCAGCAAAAACGTGATAATTCCCGTGAACTGTGTGCCAAAACGATAAAACTCATCATTAAGTGTAGGATCAGTCCAGAAAAGGTCGAGCCAGATAACGATGAGCACGATCACCGACCACACGGTAGCAATCATCCGTGCCCGCGCCGCAATAACCCGCTCTTTAGGGTCGTTGAGTTCCGTGATAAAGAAGAAAAAGCTCAAGCTGGCGACCATGTAGACGGTTGATCCCCAATTGACCGTTTCACGAGGGTCAAGATCAAAGGGGATAATCGCATAGTATAATCCGTTAGGAATGGCATACATGCTCAGACTGAACATGGTCAGGGCCAGTAACTGGTTAGTACGCGACCGTCGATTCTGCCATAGGGCGATAAACGCCACTGACAGCCCTGTCATGAACAGCAGCATGTTACTCACCAGACCAAGAAAATTGATTGGATGCATAGTATTTTCTTTAGTGCATAAATACGTCCCTAAATTATAAACAGGATGGTAAAATAGGGGAAATAGCACAAATGTTCAAAATGGAGGAGCCAGTATGTGCGGACGATTTACCCTGACAACCACCGACACACAAAAGCTTAAGGATACCTTCGACATTTCTGATGTGCGGGTAGACGATATTCAACCGCGCTATAACATCGCCCCCACGCAAAACATCCTGACCGTTGTAGCTGACAGCGATGATCAGCGTTATCTCGGTGCAATGCGCTGGGGTTTTATACCCTCGTGGCACAAGGATGAAAGTAAACTCAGTGGTTTTATCAATGCCCGTTCCGAAACGGCTGCTGAGAAACCTACCTTTCGCAGTGCATTCACCAAACGCCGCTGTCTGGTCGTGGCGGATGGATTTTACGAGTGGCAAAAGCAGGACGAAGGCTCAAAAGTCCCGATGTATATTCACCTCAGCCAGCATGGTCCCTTTGGGATGGCGGGATTATGGGAACGGTATCAAAACCCGGCGACAGGTGAAGTATGGGTCACCTGCACAATTCTGACGACTGCCGCCAATGGTTTCATGAAACCGATCCATGAAAGGATGCCCGTCATTATGCCTGAGAGTCATTATGCAGAGTGGCTTGACCCCGACAATCAGGACAAAGAACGTTTGCAGGAAATGTTAAAGCCAGCCCCGGAAGATTGGTTGGTGGCCTATCCGGTGAGCACTGGCGTTAACAATGTACGTAACGATGATCCAAGCCTGATTGAGCGCGTCGATTATTCGGCGTGAGAGGGTTTTGGAACGGTGTAGCTTGACACTACACAGTGCTCATGGGTCACCGTGACCATGTTAAAGCCGGGGTCACCATAAGGATCGCCAATGAACTCCAGGCCACTCTCCGGGAAATTGTAAAGTTGAAACCACACGGCAGCTGCACTGCAACAAAAGATTCCCCGGTGAATGGCCTGTGTCTGGCGGTGGATGTGTCCGAAGAACATGCCCCGTATCCGGTCACGGTGCGGGGCAACAACGTCAAACAGCGCCCCATGATTTTTAATCATCATGCGTTCATCAAGGCACTCGACGCCGGTTATCACAGGCAGATGATGCACCGCGAGTATAATCGATTCTGCTGCGGAGCCATCAAGTGTGGAGGCCAGCCACTCAAGCTGTGCATCCTCTAGAATGCCAATTGTGGCGGTGAATCCGAACGTGTCTAAAACAACAAAGTGGAAATCGCGAATCCAGAAATCATAGTCGAGATTCCCTTCCCCCTCTGGTAAATTATCCAGATAGCGGCGCATAAAATCTGGATGGTCATGATTGCCCCGGACATAGTACACTGGATACTTCAGTTTACTCAGGACTTTTTGTGCCACCGGATAGGCTTTTTCTTCGGGATTGAAGGCGACATCACCTGTGTGAAGAACAAAATCAGGCTCAAAGGGGAGTTGGGTATTTAGATATTCAATGATAGTTTCCGCGTTATCCAGTGCATTGTGTCCATAGGACTCCCAGTCTGGTATAGGGGCAATATGAGTGTCTGAGATGTGGATAAAGCGGAGGCTGTTCATCAAAGGTCCCTGTCGCAGCGGAAAGCGTGTAATGGTTCCATTGTATATGGAGACAAGAAATTGAGCACATCACAGGGCGAAACCATCGTTAGAGAAGAAGACGGTGTGGTTTATGTACGCACTGCGCGGGCAATATGTCTGCGGCGCATCACCTGCTGTGGGTTTATCGGGCTATCAGTGTTTTTATTCCTTTTTCCCTGCTTTATCCTCACCATCATCGTTGAAGGCGAAGTTGTTTACTCCACGGGCGACCGGGTCGGTGAAGAGGTGCGCTTTTTTCAGGTGATGGAGGAGGATACACGCGGCTTCGGTATGTCATGGGGCAGCGTTGATAGGGAGCTTGAAGATGGCAACTACTGCATCAAAACCGAAGTACGGTATCTGGTGTGGGAAGGCGAGGGCGACTCATTGAGTTACTGCGAATGTTATACCGAATTGGGCGATGGAGAATGGGACGTCTATGAATTTCGTGGCTCGAATTGTGAAGAAGTGATTGAACCGGAAGAATAAAATATGAAACAAACACTGGCTGATTTATTGAGTGCATTGCCCCTTGAGTATGTTGTCCCACCGGAAAATCCAGAGATTACCGCGCCAGTCGTTGAAGACTCGCGGCTGGTCAAGCCGGGTGGTGTTTTTGTGGCACGGCGCGGACGCGAAACCGATGGACACAAGTATATTCCAACGGCGGTCGAAAAAGGGGCTGCCGCCATCATTGGCGAATATCCTGCGGGAGAACTGGAAACGGTGCTAAATGGGGTTCCCTATGCGCAGGTGGCAGACGGTTATCAGGCTTATGGGTATCTTTGCGCAGCTTATGAGGGATTCCCGTCCCTGCATCTGGCAGTGATTGGTGTCACGGGGACCAATGGCAAAACGACAACGGCGACTGTCATCTACAGCATTTTGAAGGAAGCCGGAGTCAAAGTCGGGTTGATTTCGACGGTGAGCGCCATCATCGGTGATGAGGAAATGCCAACCGGCCTGCATGTGACCAGCCTGCCCGCCCATGATTTGCAGCGTTATTTACGGCAAATGGTGGAGGCTGGTATCACTCACTGCGTATTAGAAGTGACTTCGTTTGGGCTGGATCAGGGACGGGTTAACGGCACGCATATTGATGTAGCTGTGCTGACCAACGTCACCCATGAGCATCTGGACTGGCATGGTTCATTTGCGGCGTATATCAGGGCCAAGCAGCGCCTGTTTGAAATCATGAAAGACACGCCCCGTAAAGGCGACCAGCCGAATATCGCGGTGATTAATGCCGACGACCCGGCAGCTCCCCAATTTGCCCAGGCCAGTGTTGGGGCGGATTATCTGCTGCTGTACAGCACCCAGAACAAAGACGCCAACCTGTTCGCTGACCGCATCCATTATGGCACTGATTTCACGTCGTTTATGCTGCGGCTTGATGTGGGCTGGGATAAGACCGAAGACATCCCGCTCAAATCGCCACTGGTCGGCAAATACAATGTATCAAATCTGCTGGCGGGGATTGCCGGGGCGATCAGCGCCATGCCGCAGCCGCAATACCAGCGTAAAATGCTGAATACGATTCCGGCGGCTGTACAGAAACTGCCCCAGATTCCGGGGCGCATGGAGCGTATTGATGAGGGCCAACCTTTCACGGCAATCGTTGATTTTGCGCATACCCCGGATGCGCTTCAAGTGGCTCTCGAAGCGGCGCGAGAAATGACCGGCGGGCGCGTCATTGCGGTGTTTGGCAGTGCCGGGCTGCGCGACAAAGAAAAACGGCGCATGATGGCGGAGATTTCCGGAGAAATGGCCGATATTACCGTGCTGACGGCGGAAGACCCGCGCACCGAATCGCTGCTGGGCATTCTGGATGAAATGCGCAAGGGAGCCGAGAGCAAAGGAGCAGTGTTGGATGAGACGCTGTTCCTTGTTCCAGACCGGGGCAAGGCCATATATGACGCCCTCCACCTTGCCGAGCCGGATGATCTGGTGATTATCTGTGGTAAGGGGCACGAGCAGAGTATGTGTTTCGGCAGCATCGAGCATCCGTGGGATGATCGAGAGGCGACGCGAGCGGCCCTGCGCGGTGAGCCGCTCACGACGCTACCATCGGCGGGGCAACCTTATGACGCTGCCGAGCCGTGGTTGAACGATTAGGGAGGTCTAGGGCAAGCTAATGTTGCACTCACTCAGCGCAATATCGCTGTCAGTGAGTGACTGTGTATCAAGCGCCTCAAAGCCCAGATAATGCATGTCCGGGGAACATCCACTGCATTCAAAATTCCCCCGGTATTAATGTCGAGACGATAAATCGTTGAAACATCACTCTCGAATGGCGTTTCGAGCGCGTAGAGGGTATTGCCTGCCATGATAACATGTTGAAAATGTATCTCAGGAAGGATGCGCTCGTATTCTATATCGAGACCGCCTCGTAGTGAACTAATAATCCCGCCGTCAACGTCATCGACCTTTGAGGTATCCCAAATCTGGTAGCGCCCCAATCGCGGGTAAAAATACAGTCGTCCCTGATAAGAGCCAATTGCTTCGATGGCGACACCGGCACGTTGAAGTTCGCTAGTTTGGCTGTTATCCGTTACGTTAAAGTGAAGGGCCTCCATGCGAATAAATTCAAACTGTTGAATGAATTCAAGCTGTTGGGTTTCATCATTCCATACAGCACTAAACCCTTCCAGCACTCTGTTATCTGGTGAAAAATAGATGTTACTCTCGGCTTCTAATGTGACCGTCTCTACCAGATCATACGTTTTGGCATCTCTGACATGTAATGTATTCCCCACCTGAAACAACAAGTGGTTTCCATCAAGCGTGGGCATGACAAAGACCGATGCTCCCAGTGAGCACGATTCCATTGCGCTTAAATCGAGGACATTTTGCCGCCCCGTTTCGCTGCTCGTCGTCTGGAAGAACAAGCGTGTTCCATCAAACGATGCGCCGCTGTCCGCCACATTCGACCACTCTTCTTGTTGGGTGTCCAATGTAAACTGAATATCAAGCGAATGCGGGTCCAGCAGCAGGATATTGCCCTCGCCACCGTAGACTATCAAGTAATTGTTCAGGTGCTGGCTATTTAAGATGTGATTGAGCGCGAGTTCAGCTTCAAGGTGAACATGATACCAATCGCCTTCAAGATCATCTGAACGGTCGTTTCTACTGCCAAGATGCCAGCGGAAATGAATATAGCCGTGCTGTTTGGTTGTACCCGGATAGTATTCAAAGTGGTCAAGTGTTAAAAAATCATCTCCTCTGGCAAACTGGCGCTCCACCTCATAACCCACGCCAATATCTACTGGTCGCTCATCAAGCTTGAGTTGGGGATCGCGTATGCTGTATGTTCCAAGCAGCGAAACCCAACGATCATCGTCAACAATAATGTCTTCACTCAGCGCAGGGCTGGTGATAACAAGACGCTCTACAATGGCCTTAGCCTCAACGGGTGGCTGCCACCAGCCGACAATGGCGACCATAACCATCAACAAAATCAGTTTACGCATTACTTAACCTCCACAAGACTTTCAGCAAGAGCAATGGTTTCTTCTCTGGATAGACGAGTTTCCAGGCGGTAGGTCTTAAACGGCTCTTCCCAGATGAGGACGTTGCCCTCGACAAGATAGACCTGCTGCTGTTCCTGTTCATCACCGGAGTCAAACCACAGCAAGTGTGGTGTCGCAATCCAGGCTGCTATGGTGCTACCGTCCACCTCGGTCCATTCAATATTGGGTGTTTCCTTGTAAAATCCCTCCCCATTGAACTGGTATAGGGCTATGTCCGGCTCATGCCAGCGCATCACAACCAACTTATCTTGCTGGTATACAACATCCGGCAAGCCGAGGGCTTCGGGATATTTGAGTGTGAAATTGACCGCCGCCTGTGCCTCTTTCAATGTGGTTTCGCCCACCAGTACAAAAGTCGGCGTGGCCTGTGAGAGGTCGGTTTCACCGACGTGAATTTCAATACCGCCAATCCGCAAAATATCCACGATGGCCGCGCGAACAGGTTCAACCACCAGCAATCCGAGCAATAACAGGAAAACGATTATCGCAATCGGAGCAAGCTGGCGAACGGTGCTACGCGGGCGGGTTGGAATGATGGTGATGTCCGGGGTGGGCGGGTAGACCACGCGACGGGTAAGGTCGCGAATTTCGTTCTCATTCATGTTGGTTCATTTCCAATTCAAGTTGCTTCAGAGCACGATGCAGTCTCGATTTGACCGTGCCGGGTTGGACGTTGAGCACTTCAGCAGCGGATTTGACATCAAGGTCAAGAAAGTAGCGCAGGTAGATAATTTCCTGCTCGTGATGCCGCAATTCTCTTACGGCATCTAATAAACACTGCACATCATGCTGCTGGATGACATCGCCCTCCACCGACCGTTGTTCGCCCATTTGTTCTCCGGCAAAGCGCCAGATGGCGTTCCAGTAGCGTCCCAAGCCGCGTTTCTCATTGCGGCACAGATTGGCGGCAATGCTCAATATCCATGGCCTGAAATCACGCTGGATGTCGAATTTCTCCAGATGGCGATAGGCGCGTAAAAATGTCTCCTGCGCGATGTCCTCGGCATCTTCCGCATTCCTCAGCATCAAATAGGCAAGGCGAAACACGGCCTCCCGGTGCTCATCAATGAGTTGGTTAAAGGCATCGTTGTCTCCCGCCCGCGCACGTTCGACAAGTTCCATAAGCCTCCTTCACCCTGTAATACACCATCCGGCGGGAATGGTTCCCGATTCGCGGTATAATCGCGGGAGATTTATGGTAAGCAAAGGCACACATGATGATAAGCGGTAAACTGCGCGATGCATTGAACAAGCAGGTCAACGAGGAATTGCAGTCCTATTACATCTATCTGGGGATTGCTGCGTATTTTGAAGAGAAAAATTTGAACGGCTTCGCCCACTGGATGCATCTACAAGCCGAGGAAGAGCGTAATCACGCCATGCGCATTTATAATTTCCTGTATGATCGCGGCGCACGGGTCAATCTACTGCCACTGGATGCCCCTCCGGCGGAATGGGCCAGTCCACTGGCAGCCTTTGAGGAAGCACTGGATCATGAGCGAAAGATTTCGGGGCTGATTCACCATTTGGTTGATCTGGCGGTGGAAGAAAAAGACCATCCGACGCAGGCATTTTTGCAGTGGTTTGTTAATGAGCAGGTCGAAGAGGAAGCGGCTGCCGACGACATCATCCAGCAACTGAAGTTGGTTGGTGATGCGCCAACCGGAATCTTCCTGCTGGATCGCGAACTTGCCCAACGCCAACCGGCAGCAGGCGGCGAGAGCGGATAGGGTATTGGCTATAGCACAGGTTCAATGTCGTTGTTGGGCCTGTGTCTGCCCGATTCGGACGAATTTTAGAAGTCGTTGCATAATCGCTCTTGTGCTCGTTTTAGCGGGTTACTTTCATGATAAGTATCACTTGACCTAACGTTTCGTCTTGTCATCACGGCTCATTTGTGCGTGTGATGCAATCACGATTCGATTTTGCCATCCTGTTGCCCCTTGAGTTTTAGAATATCTTCACATAGGAATTCAATCTTGATGCCAAGACGCAGAAATACATGTTTAAAATGCCACCAATCACTGTCAGTTGCATTGTTGATGGGAGCATCCTTTCCTGTTTCTTGTTTAAAACTCATCGAAATTGCGACCCATCATAGGCATCAAGTTAAGGAAAATCACGGGCCAAAAGCTGAAAAGTAGCGGGGCGTGTTTTTCTTTTCTGAATGCTACAGCGAGCGAGGGTAGGTAAGA
>JAKEEQ010000001.1 GCA_022616515.1 Chloroflexota bacterium
AGGCACTGGTTTGGAATCCCTTGAGTGGATTTGGCTTTGCCTAGCCCCCGATTAAAATCGGGTGTGGCCGCACAGGCAGCCCGCTGGGCCAGACACGATTGCCTGTTTGCCCGCTCTTGGAGCCGCCTTATGCTTAAGTTTACACGCATGGGACGTGCCGTTGCACGTCCTCCGCTTGTTCATGGCCTTTCTCAATATTCTATCCGATGGTTTTTGTCTGCCTGCTTTAAAACTGTCACATCTTTACCATGACCTTAATGGCTTCGCGGTTGTCCATTGCCCGGTAGCCATCAGGCACTTCGTTCAGGCCCACAACGCGGTCAAATACGCGCCCCGGTTGAATTTTGCCATCGAGAACATCCGGGATAAGGTCCTCGATATAGGCGCGTACCGGCGCAGGTCCGCCACTGATAGTGAGGTTTTTGAAGAATGTCGGCGTTGCGGCAGGAATCGTTACATCATGGGGAACGCCAACACGCCCGATTGCGCCACCCGGACGCGCAATATTGAGCGCTGTGTCCATCGACTGATCGCTGCCTACACACTCAAGGACAGAGTGAACACCAAGACCGTTGGTGAGTTTGCGGACATGTTCCCATGCTTCCTCACCACGTTCGCTCACCACGTCCGTTGCGCCAAACGCCCTTGCCAGCGCAATACGGTCAGCATGGCGACCCATGATGATAATCTGCCCGGCACCAAGTCGCTGTGCGGCGATCACACCACACAGGCCCACCGCACCATCCCCGACAACCGCTACTGTCTTTCCGGGAGCCACATTGGCGGTAACCGCTGCATGATGTCCAGTTGCCATCACGTCGGTGAGGGTGAGCAGGGACGGCATTATCGCATCGTCCATGCTGCCGGACAGAACAACGAGGGTTCCGTCCGCCTGAGGAATACGAATCGCTTCGGCCTGTGCGCCGCCAACATCCGGCGACCCGAAGAACCCGCCGTGAATACATGATGTGTGAATTCCCTCCCGACAGTGGATGCAGGTGCCATCTGAATATGCGAACGGCATGGCGACGACATCGCCGACCTTGATCTTCCGAACATCTAAACCGATCTCTTCTACCACACCGATTGCTTCATGCCCCATTGGGAGACCGTTTTCGGGAAATTCGTCATAGCCGCGATAAGGCCATAGATCGCTGCCACAGATACTGGCATAGGTAATGCGGATAACAGCGTCAGTTGGCTTAACTATTCTGGTGTCCGGGACATTCTCGACACGAACATCACCAGCATCATACATGATTGTTGCACGCATTGTGCTTTTCCTTGCTATTGTACGTAAAATGTGAAATACACCCTTCTAAATCTCTCCCGCAAGCGAGGGAGACTTTTGTGTCTGCTTAAGGACATGGCTTCTCACGGCTCAAATCCCGACGATTTCAAATTCCTCCCCGTTTGCGGCTGAGAGGGTGACACTTTTGTATTTTGCCAGATGTGGCGTCGCGCGGCTGCATCAGAGTCCACGCTACCAAACGGTGTCAGGTGCTTTGGCTGACGGACGCCCCGTTGGGCGTCCCTACCCACGTCAGCGCTCTTTGTTAACAAGCTACGCGGTGGTTTTTGTCTGTCCATCCTAAAACTGTTACCCCGCCAGCCGTTCGCGGGGAGGTGGTCCGCCAGGACCGGAGGGGTTAACCGTCTATTAGCCTTCGTTTGAGAGTGGTACGAGTTTGAGAGTCGCAGAGCGTGCCATCGGACTTACCGTGCTGTCGACGATGCTTGCGGCGTAGCGGCGATATTTTGCGCGGTACGCTTCATCAATCTGGTCATTGAGGTGGTCGTTGGCATCTACCTCCACAAAGGTGACATCCTTATGAATACCGCCTGCGTGAATGAAACCTTCGTATCGCTCCTGTACACCCCGAAACCATGCAGAGGTGCGCCCATAAACGGATCGGACATAGAGTTCATCATTGTGGCGGACGACCCAAATTGTCCGTGACTTTCGCAGTGTACCGTCGCTGCGTAGAGATGCGATCTCAAGTTCTTCTGCCGTTCCAATCCGGGTTAACTCGTCGTTTGTCCATGTTGTCATTGTTTTGACTCCTTCTAGTACCGGTTACCGACCACCTTGATCTGTGACATGGCGTTCGCAATTTCGCTCAGATCATTTGCCGTCAATTCGATGTCAACCGCGCCTATGTTTTCTTCGAGGCGATGGAGCTTCCGGCTGCCCGGAATCGGGACAATCCAGGGTTTTTGTGCTAACAACCACGCCAGTGCAATCTGCGCCGGGGTTGCAGCATGGTTAGCTCCAATCTGCTCAAGGAGATCAACGACAACCCGGTTTGCTATGAGTGCCTCCTGCGTAAAGCGGGGATTGCGGCTGCGGATGTCGTTATCGGCAAAGGTCGAGTTTTCGTCGATCTTGCCTGTCAAGTAACCGCGCCCCAGTGGACTGTACGGCACAAGTCCGATACCGAGTTCCTCACAGGTTGGTAGGATTTCATCTTCAATGGGTGTCCACCAGATCGAATACTCACTCTGCAAGGCTGTGACAGGTTGAACCGCATGAGCACGGCGGATGGTAGCGGCGTCCGACTCGGAGAGACCGAAGTGTTTTACCTTGCCCTCTTGAATCAAGTCTTTGACGGCTCCTGCCACGTCTTCAATCGGGACATTCGGGTCCGGGCGATGTTGATAGAACAGATCGATTGCCTCAACGCGCAGCCGCTTAAGCGATTCTTCAGCGACTCGCTTGATTTGTTCAGGGCGACTATCCAGACCAACACCGGGAGCCGGACCTGTTTTGGGATCATGTTTGAACCCAAACTTCGTGGCAATCACGACTTTGTCGCCAAACGGCTCAAGGGCTTCTCCAACAAGCTCTTCGTTAGTAAATGGGCCATAAACTTCTGCTGTATCGAAGAAGGTGATGCCACGATCAACTGCTGCGTGAAGGAATTCAATCATCTCCTGTCGCGTTCCAATAGGCGCATCACCGAAGGTCATTCTCATGCAGCCCAGACCGAGAGCCGATACTTCTAGATTGCTGTTTCCAAGTGCGCGTTTCTGCATTTTGTGTGTTCCCATTTTTGTCTTTCCACGATCAAGTTTGGTATTGCTCGTCGCTGACTTTTTCCATCCAGTCAGCAGCCTCGCCGTCGAGATATTCCTGAATGGCAAAATGTATCATGGCGGTGGTTGGCGCGGCACCATGCCAGTGTTTCTCATCCGCCGGAATGTGAACCACGTCACCGGGGCGAATTTCCTCAATGGGGCCACCCCATCGCTGAACGCGACCACAGCCAGCCGTCACTATCAGGGTTTGGCCCAGCGGATGACTGTGCCACGCTGTCCGTGCACCGGGTTCAAACGTCACGCTGGCACCGCCTGCACGGGCTGGCTCGGTTGGTAGGAACAGCGGATCAATGCGCACGGTACCGGTAAACCAATCTTCAGGTCCTTTGCCGGAAGGTTGTGACCCGCTTCTTTTGATTTCCACGTTTCGAATTCCTCCGATTGAATAAAATTCCAGCCTGCATATAAATGCAATGGGAATTCCCCCTTTATGATGCTTATTGTAGGTAAACTTGAAACGCGATGATTGTAGAATTGTGCACAATGATTGTATAATTCTGCAAAACTTCGGTCAAAAGACGTGGAATAAGTCTCATGAGTGCGAAAAATCAGCGGTCAGAACGTGAGACGCAGCGGTTACAGGTCAGTCGCGAAGAATTGGTTGAGCGAATTGCACGGGCGATCCATGAAGATGGAGTCATCGAGCCGCTCAAGGGATTTCACCTTGCTCGGCTCTCCGCACCTATGGAAAAGGTTCACAGTGTACTTGAGCCATCTTTTTGTGTGATTGCTCAGGGGAGTAAGGTTGTCTTTCTGGGCAATAACCGCTACCAGTATGATCCCTTTAATTACCTCCTCGCTACTCTCGAATTACCCAGAGCCAGTCAGGTTCTGGAAGCATCCAGGGAGCGACCATACCTCAGCCTTAGTCTGGATCTCGATCCCGCTCTTGTTGGCTCAGTCGTTGTTGAGACTGGTTACGTCATGTCTCCCGGCAATGGTGATATGAGAGCCATTGATGTCAGCCTACTGGATGCAGATTTGCTGGATGCTGTCGTACGGCTTGCCCGGCTTCTGGATTCCCCTGATGAGGCGCGTATGCTCATGCCGTTAATCAAGCGGGAAATTATCTATCGTCTCCTGATGGGCGATCAGGGTGGCAGGCTGTGTCATATGACGGTTTCGGGAGGCTATACCTCAAACATTGCCCGTGCGGTCGAGCGACTCCGTCAGGATTTCGATCAGTCCATTCGCATGGGGGACCTTGCACAGGAATTGGGAATGAGCATCTCAAGTTTCCATCACCACTTCAAGGCCGTCACAGCGTTGAGTCCGCTGCAATTCCAGAAGCAACTACGACTACAGGAGGCTCGCCGTCTGATGCTGGGCGAAGACCTTGACGCCACAAGCGCTGCCTACCGAGTGGGATACAACGACGCCTCCCACTTCAATCGGGAGTACAAAAGCCTCTTTGGCGACCCGCCGGTGCGCGACGTGCAGCGGCTGCGCGAAGAGACCCTCGAAAGCACTGCCGGATAATACCCAATAGCATGACTCACATTTCTTGTGATGTTTATAATCAACTGACAGTGGCTCAGTTCCTGTCAGGTAGGCGGCGATGGAGTGCCGGGCGTCCGGGGTGGTGACGTCAGGTATAGTTTTGTACAATGCGGCAGTCATCTACGAGAGGACCGCACCGCTTGGGACTGAAACCAGAAACCGCCAGCATCATTAATGAGCCAGCCGCCATTACCCCCACTGACGAGCATGAGCACGTGGCGAAGGCAACCGGAATCGTGGCGCTGGGCAATATCAGCAGTCGGGTTTTGGGCCTGCTGCGCGAAATTATCCTGTCCAACCTGTTTGGACCGGGTGTCGCCACCGATGCCTTCAATGTTGCCATCATCGTGCCGCGCGGCCTCTACGATTTGCTGATTGGTGGTCATGTCAATTCGGCATTAGTGCCCGTCCTGAGTGAATATGCTGACCGCGACGACCGGACGGATTTGTGGGAGCTGGTCAATGTCCTGCTGGGGCTGATGGTCATGGTCCTGTCTGTGCTCGTCATTCTCATCGAAATTTTCGCCCCGACCATCGCCGCGATTGTGGCGGGCAGTGATGCCGCCCCGGAGACAGTAGCGCGGGCAACGGATATGCTGCGCATCACGGCCCCGGCGTTGTTTTTCCTGTCGCTGTTTGCCGTGATGTCCGGCCTGCTCTATTCCCTCAAACGTTTCACGATGCCTGCCTTTGCCGCCAGTGTCTTCAACGGGACCATCGTTATTATGACGCTGGTTTTCGCGGAGAGTCTGGGCATTACAGCGGCGGCGTTGGGCTGGTTTGTGGGGGCGATTGTCCAGTTTGCCATCCAATTTCCCGACCTGCGTGATGCGCGAATCATGCCGCGCTTCAAAGGCGTATTGACCCATCCCGGTGTGCGCACCATCGCCATTTTATACCTCCCGGTCATGTTCTCATTGGGGCTGGATGTGCTCATCAACCGCCCCTTTAGCTATAATCTTGCGGCGGGGACAGGCATCGGCAACGTGGCGATTATGGTCTGGGCCACAACGCTCATCCAATTTCCGCATGGGCTGGTCGCCACCGCCATCTCAATTGCCGTCCTGCCGACCTTATCGCAGCAGGCCACCCGCCAGCGCGGCCTGAGTGAGTTTAAGGATACGCTCGGATTGGGGCTGCGGTTGTCCACTGTGTTGATTATGCCCGCGACGGTGGGGCTGTTTGTGCTGGCGACGCCAGTGGTGGCCCTGATTTTTGAGCATGGTGAATTCAGCGCGGGGGATACGGTCACCATGTCGCAGGCCCTGCGCCTGTATTTGATTGGCCTGCCCTTTGCCGCCATTGATTTGCTGCTGGTGTTCGCCTTCTATGCCCGGCAGGATACCGTCACACCGGCTATCATCGGTGTGGTGAGTTTGCTGGCGTACATGGCGACGGCACTGCTGCTGCTGCCGGTTGTCGGCTTCTTGAGCCTGATGATTGCCGATTCGGTCAAGCATTTTGTGCACGGCAGCATTTCGGCGGTCGTGTTATGGCGGCGCGTGGGTGGATTAGGCAGGCAGCGGCTGGTCACGACCACCATCCGTGCGCTGAGCGTATCGCTGGTGATGGGCGGATTGGCGTATCTGGCGTTGCAGGGGCTGGAAATGATGTTCCCGGCGCGGACCACTCTCAACGAACTCATCTATGTAGCAGGCGGGGGAGTCGTTGGCGTGGTGGTGTATGGCTTGCTCGGTCACTGGAGCGGCCTCGAGGAACTGCACTGGATGGTTGAGTTGGTCCGGCGGAAGTTGAGCGGGTAGCGGTCGTATATCGCCCGTCAGGCAGGATGTTGATGCCGCGCTATAGTCGGTGGCATGAAAACCGTTCAACGACTTGCCATTCTTTTTGCCTGTATATTGCTCGTATCCACTACTTTGATTGCGGCTACTCGTCGGGCCTCATCCGGGGATTGGTTGCTGCTTCATAACCATAATACTCAGGAAGTTTTCGCTCTGTATCCTGCTTCTGGCGCAAGCCTACAACTTGCTGTCCTTCCCACGATGAATACATGGAATTTATGGGTTTCGCCCAACGGGAAATGGCTCTACTTTTTCGACCAGCAGGCTGTGTGGGCACTTAACCTCTTAACCGCCGAGTTGAGAATGCCATTTGAGGACGTCAAGAAATACTCTCACTTGCCGGAATTTATTTCGCCTGACGGGGAGATTATGATGTACTACGACGATGGTTTGTTCAGACGGTTCGAGTTCAATAGTGCCTCAGAGGTACCGCTTGCTATCACTTTGCCCGAAGTTGACACTGAGCAGCCCTACCTGTATCCCCGCTATTTCACGTGGTTCATGCGTGGCGAGTGGGCCTATATCATGTGGAAAGATAACCTGTCCTATCGCATCAGTCGTGATGGCAAAACGGTTGAGCCGCTTGAGTCCGCACAAACGAGAGCTTCACCGGATGGAAACTGGAACTGGTTTCAGGAAGACAAACAATATTTCATAACCAATCTTGGCGATAGCATGCAATACAGTTTCCCACGTCCTAACGCGCCACATAGTTTTGCCTGGACACCCGATAACGCCCTTATTGTAAGATACACAGTCCGATCTGACGCTGTTACGATTATGAAATTTCAGGATGGCGCGTGGACAACTTTAGCCGAATCTATACAAGCATTTGAAGGAACATTTGGGCAGTACAGTCCAATGTCTCCTGACAAAACGCACTATCTGTACTTTGACTCGGAATGGCATCTGTACATTATGGACCTGTTTAATGGACAGGCAGCATATGTTGACGAGGCGATACAGGGCCACGTATGGAACGAGACAGGCGAGTGGTTCGTACATTTTAAAAGTGAAGCTCCCAATCAAGTGGCTGTCTCTGTGTACGATGTAACAAACGGCACGGACAGCAACCTTTTTTCATTTACACTGGTCTCTTACTACTATTCCTTTGATACCATTGATGGAACAAACTTCTTTTTGCTTGATTGGGCTGACCATGCGGGTCCTGATGATGTCCTGATAGATGTTAAAACAGGTCAAACGCTTGAACTCGACCCCGATATTGACGTGATTTCAAAATGGAATCTCCCAGACGGACCCCCGCCACGCTATAGCCTTCATGCTCTTATCGCCTTGCTGCTGATAGGTGTGCCAGTTGGCACAAAAGTGGCCCGGCGCAAGCTCAGCGCGTAGAAGGAATCTAGGTCAACCTCAATAATTTATGTTGCGAAATCCCCAAAAATTGGGGTTTCGAATTCTGACCCCTGAAAACCCTTCTAAAATAGGATTATCAGCCGCTTTTAGTTGAAATGTATCCTGAGATGAGCGCCTATGGTGAGTTTATTGTTGCCAGACCAATAAATGATGTCTTTGACGTTTTGCAAAACCAGCAACCTGTCATTAAGAAACAGTGGGTTCCATTGGGTCATGTTACCGCAAAGTACACCCCAACAACCCGATTTATTGATGCCACCTCTTTCGAGACCGCCGTTCGATTGCGACAGGTGGCGATTGGGCTGGGCTTTAAGGCTCGGTGGAGCAGGTTTTCGTTCAACGGCAGTCTTGAGGCAATCTCCCCAGACGTCACAAGAATTCATTTTGAGACGAATGTCAATACAGGATACCTTATGTGGTCCATTGCCGCAGGTATGGCTTTTGCGATTTTCGTTGGGATTGCCAGCCAATCGCTTATCTGTCCAGCCTTCATACTTATCTTCATGGGTGTGGGCATGGTCATAACCAGATACCAGACACCACATGTGTACAAAGCCCACATTAACAACTTCCTGAATGCGGTCTTTCAGGAGGAAGATAGCCCCTTTGCTGAAGGTGCGAAGAAGCTGAAGCGGAAATATGGCGAGTTTTGAAGAAAAGGCACAGCAATGGTGAGTTGTTGTGCCAATTGTAACTAATTCGGCGCAGATTTAGCGCGTAGCGGTCGTATGCCGTCCGTCAGGCAGGATATTGACATCGCGCTATAGTCGATGGCATGAAAACCATTCTACGACTTGCCATTCTGTTTGTACCAATACTTCTCGTATTTATCATCTCAATTGCGGCTGCACGCAGCAACAATCCTGACACGTGGTTGTTGCTGCATAATCGTAACACAGGTGAACTTTCTGCCCTCAATCCCGAAACAGAAACTTATGCGACGCTCGGCGCAACACCTGAAAATGAAATACGGATGCAGTGGATTTCACCGAATGGCGTGTGGTTTTACTATTATGCTGTGCG
Source organism: Chloroflexota bacterium (assembly GCA_022616515.1). Classification (GTDB taxonomy): domain Bacteria; phylum Chloroflexota; class Anaerolineae; order Aggregatilineales; family J027; genus JAKEEQ01. Next base: position 8,802 of record JAKEEQ010000001.1, read on the forward strand.
AAATACGGTCCGAAGTCTATGGGCGTACAATCTCTTGACGGAAAATCTGCGAGAAATCGTGCCCTGTATCGAAACCTGCCCGGATTTAGCGAAATATCTATCTGCCGGGGGTGAAATGATGTTTCTCTTTGACGACACATCTTTCAGAAGGCTAGATTCAAACAGGGCGTTGTTTGTTGAGATTGAAGTGGATATGCCTGCGTTTAATGATGCATTTAGCTGGCCTTGGAGACATCTCGAATGGTTGAATAATGAAAATGGATTTCGGGTTTCCTGGCATAACGGTTATACATACCGAATTAGTTACGACGGAAAAACGGTTGAACCATTTGACGGCCCTTATCGTCATACATCCCCCGATGGAAAATGGGCATGGTATTCGAATATGGGCAAGGTTTATATCGAGAATATCGCAGGCGCAATACGCCAAATACCGAGAATTGACGATACAGGAATTCGGTTAGGCTGGACATCGGACAACGTCTTGATTGTGCGATACTATTCGGAGAGGCTGCTGGATATTGACCTGACAACGCAAAATGGCCCGGCCTACGTCCCCCAATTCGAGTGGTTGAACGGCAGCCAATGGGTCTATGTTCATACGCTGAGCGGCTGGACCTATCGCATCAGCCGCGATGGTACGATGGTTGAGCTATACAATGTTTTGCAGACGACCCTATCACCGGATGGCAATTGGGGATGGTATCAGGAAGGGGGCGAGTACTTTGTCAAGAATCTGGTCGATGGGTCTGTGTTCAACGTTCCCGGCATGGACGCTTACAGTGGTCGTGTCAGCGGCTGGACCCCCGACAGCAGTCTGATAGTCCAATACATTGGCGATGACCGTTATATTGATTTTCATAATTCTCGACAACCCGCCACGTCGAGCGTTGCCAAATTTCAGGATGGAAGTTGGACAGTAGTTTCCGAAGATAAGATCACATTCCATGAATCCTCTGGACAAGCCGGTGCAGTTTCGCCAGCCCACACGCACTACGTCTATTTTGAAGACGTCAACGTGTTGACCATCATGGACCTCCGCACCGAAGCAGTGACCCCCATCGGTGAGGCATCACAGTTCTACCACTGGAATACAACAGGCGACTGGCTGGTATACATCCGGCCTGAGAACAAGAGTAGGCTGACGGTTCTCAGTTACGATGTGAATGCTGGCTCCAATAAGCCGCTCTACACGTTTGACTGGAATGGAAGCAGTTTCGGTTTCCAGACCATTGCCGGAACAGACCTGCTTGTGCTGTATTGGTTGGGTGTTGGTGCGGCGGGTGATTTGCTCATGGATGTGAGAACGGGTCAAATACGGGAACTCCAATCTGATGTGGATGTTATCAGCAAATGGAATTCGCCAGCGTTTCCCGCGCCGCGCTATGGGCTGCATGTGGTGGTTGGGGTGGTGCTGCTATCAGTGAGTCGCGTGTCCGCTGTGATGAAGAGACGCCGGGGATAATTCATTACGCGCACTCGGGTGCGTTAGATGACGCACTCAAACTATCGCATCTACCATAAGGCCCGCTTATGCTCAGGGAAAAGCGGGGTAGTAATGAATAAAAAATCACGGACCATTCTTGGTATTTTGAGTGTCCTACTGTTTCCGCTTGCGTTCGTGTTCTGGTACAGTGCGCCAGATGTTTGCGGCTCTGGATCACTGAATTTGCTATGTCTCTGGATGATCTTTACCGGGAGTGCGCTGTTTATTTCAGCCGCAATGGCAATATCAAACCTGATTTCACTTTTATTTCGCCGCAATAGGCGAGCACTGGTGTGGACGATGTATCCCATGCTGGTTATCGCCGTTTCAACCTACTACAGTCGTGAGCTTTCCGTCGTGCGCGAAATTCATATTTACAGAACAAAGCATGATGAGTTTGAGACGTTTTTTGAGCAAATGCCCGATCCATGCGAACATCGAACATGGCGTTACAATTTTTCAAGTGAATTGCGTGGTGTAGCGCGGGATGACAAAGGGTACGTCTACTGGCACGAAGATGATGATGGAACATGCAGCTACTACGTCACATTAGACCGCACAGACCTGCTCTGGATGTCCTATTTTTCAAACCCGCATGATGAACAGATTGCTACTTGTATATACAGACTAGACCCACACTGGTATGTCTGTTCAGCTCAAACTGATGATCTTTGGTCTGTGATTGAATAACCCATATTGTGAAGTGTGGCAAGGTTCGGTACAGTATTGGGCAGGAAAATTAGAGAATACGCGTGCATGTGATGCCCGCCTTTATCACAGTGCGGACGCCATGTATGGCGTCCCTACGGGAGTCGTCGATTTTTCGTAGGGACAGCATACATGCTGTCCGTCTTCAATAATGACGCTTTCTTGATGGGGCGAAAATATCATGCATCACACAGAACTTCACTGAAAAAAGGTTTATGATGGAAGATAAAAAACCAATTATTGAAATGCGTGATGTCCACAAATGGTTTAACACGGTTCGGGGAGTGGTTCATGCGCTGAAAGAGGTGTCGCTGGATGTGTATCCCGGTGAGGTGGTGACCATTATCGGTCCCAGCGGCAGCGGCAAATCGACCCTGCTGCGCTGCATCAACCGCCTCGAAACCATCGACAGCGGCTCGATTGTCGTTGATGACATCCCGCTCAAAGGGGCGCGTAACATCAACCGCATCCGCACCGAAGTCGGCATGGTGTTTCAGAGCTTTAACCTGTTTCCGCATCTGACCGTGATCGATAATGTCATGCTGGCGCAGAAGGTTGTGCGTAAACGCAGGCGCAAGGACAGCGAGAAAAAGGCCATGCACCTGCTGGAAAAAGTTGGTATCCCCGAAAAAGCCGATGTGCACCCCAGCCAGTTATCGGGTGGTCAGCAGCAGCGTGTGGCGATTGCGCGGGCACTGGCGATGGACCCCAAAGTGATGCTCTTTGACGAGCCAACCTCGGCCCTTGACCCCGAAATGATTAACGAGGTGCTGGACGTGATGGTCGAACTGGCCCGTGAGGGGATGACAATGGTGGTGGTCACGCATGAGATGGGGTTTGCGAAGGCTGTTGGCGACCGCACCATCTTCATGGACGAGGGGCGTATTGTCGAGGAAAACATCCCGTCGCAGTTATTTGATAACCCCCAAAATGAGCGGACGCAGTCATTCCTGAGCAAGATTTTGTAGGCTATTGCAATCAAAAAGCCCCGCTCTGGAGGAAGACGGGGCGGGATAAAAAAGTGTAGTCTTTTAGTCTTCTACACGCCTTGCAATAATTTCTTCGACGAATTTCTGGAATGAATAGCCACACATGTTATTCATGAACGCGGATTGAAATTCGTGGGTGGTTCCCAGCCTGAGTTCATCAAGCACCGCTTCCAGACAGGCTTTGAGGGTGGTATCGCTTGTCTCCAACACAAGTTCACGCACAACCTTCACCGCCCCGTGAACGCCGACGCTCGCCAGCCAATCCTGAAAGAGCCACGTCCCCGACATCACATCGGCTGTAGTATCAGGGTTATATTTTTCGGTCAGGTGTTCCAGAATCTCATTTTGATGTTGTTGTTCACGTAGAAAATCATTCATGATGAAATCTCCCTACACGTCATTTGTTTTTATCATTATGTGGGGCAGCCAACTTTGCGCGTAGTGAGATTTGTAATTTATGTGCGGGCATTTCGTAACGTAGGATTAATGAATACACCAAAAATGTAAAATTTTAAGGGATACTCCCGTTTTCTCCATATAATGGAAGCACTATGAGAAAGTGGGGGTAATTTATCTTGGAACAAAATCTTGCTGCAATTCTCAGTTTATTGATTATTTTGTCATCAGTGCTGGTCATTATCCTGCTCCCCAAACGTGCCGCATACGTCAATAAATTGCCCAAATTACACAAAACCGGCGATCCGGCGGATGCGGATGTGTTGTCCGTGAAGCACATCAGCGAGGCGGACAACGGTACAGTGCTCGTGTCGGTACAACTGCGCGTTTATCCATCGGATGACACGCCCTATGAAACACGCACCAATGCACGTATCTGGCGGGTCGATATTCCGCATGTGCAGCCGGGGCGCAAAGTTCCGGTCTGGATCGATCCGAAAAATCCAGAAAACGTAGCGGTCGATCTGGAAATCGCCTAAGAGATCAGGCTCGTTTGAACGAAGGCACGGCGATTCCCGCCGCCATGGATAGGCCAATCACGATAAGCGAAATGTAGACAAGCGCCATGTTCCCGGCGTCGTTGTCGTAGTTCATCATGCTGATGTCAAAGAGGACAATCCCAACCAGCATCACCAGTGCCACCCACTGCGCATTATTGCCTTTGAGGATGCGCGTTTGCCCGCCATAAATAGGCAGCGTCCGCGACACCAATCCACGCAGCGCGATGTTGCCAAAGGCAAAACTCACCAGCAGCGCGATAATCAAATAAACCATTCTTACCTCCTGAAATATTTTCGGCAGAGTATAGCCCGGCGTTTCTTTCCTGTACAAACGGTGGGTGGAGAATCGGGCAACTTTGTCTATAATTACCGCGGAAATTACCTTCTTTTTCTTCATAAGGAGCATTTAATGACTCAAAAAGAAACACGCGCAACCGTTGCCGAATTAATTGGCACATTTATGCTGGTGTTGATTGGGGCGGGCGCGGTGGCACTCAGCGCGGGAAATGTGGTCGCAGCGGGGCTGGCACATGGTCTGGCGCTGGTAATTATCGTTGCCACATATGGACATATTTCAGGCGCACACGTCAACCCGGCGGTGACGCTTGGTCTGCTGGTGGGCGGTAAGGTCGAACTCCGCACGGCAGGCTTTTATTGGGCAGCACAGCTTGTTGGCGGCATTCTGGCAGGAATTGTGCTACGAATTATTTTGCCTGAAATCTATACAACCACGATGGGCCAGACTGTTCCTGCGGCGAATGTGACGCCGGGGATGCTGCTCGTTGTGGAAGCCATGCTGGCGTTTTTTCTGGTGAGTACGGTGTATCAGACAGCAATATATGGTAAGAGCGGTAGTCTGGCCCCGCTGTATATTGGCTTTACGCTGGGGGTCTGTGTCCTGTTGGGTGGTCCGCTGACGGGCGGTTCGGCCAATCCAGCCCGTACCATTGGCCCGGCATTTCTGGCGACGGAATCGCAGGACCTTCAGGAAGTGGTGTTTTACATTATCGCCACCCTGATTGGTGGTTTGATTGCCGGGTTTGTTCACAGTGATTTTTTTGCTCCGGAAGAAACCGGGGAGCGGAAGAAGCGTCGCTAAACTACCGGGGCGACTGTTTTGAGATATGCCCGAATCCTGTCAATAACACTGCGGACGCCATGTATGGCGTCCCTACGCGAGTCATGAGTAATCGTAGGGACGGGATATATCCCGTCCGCTGGAACTACCCACACAAAATGTGCCCCCTGTCAACCCACCTATATGGATGTCGGGCGGTGAGCCAAATCACACACGAAAGGCCATCCATGCTCCTTATTCTCGGGCAATATCCACCCGCCGAAACCATCGCTAAAAAAATCCCTGACGCAAGTTGGCTCAAAAAAACGGAGGAAATCCCCGAAGACGTCCAAGCCGAGTGGATGATCTTCACGCTGCCCGGTTATACGCTGGACGAGCCTGCATTCAAGTTTATCCAGCGGGGCGTGATGCCGAACTGCCTGTGTCTGACGCATGGAATCGGCCCGACGGAGAAGTTGGCGAATTATTTTGGCGAGAAAAAGGTGGTGCGCGGCGTGGTAATGGATGACACGTTATATGTGGCGGAGCATCCGTTGACTGATGAGGTCAAAAATCTGGTCAAGCCAGTGTGGGGCGAGATCGAGGTGGTGGATAATCAATCGCTGCGCTGGAGTGATGTGGTCTACCAGATGCTATTTAACGCGCTGCCTGCTCTGCTGGATGTGTCGTCAGATGAAGTATTAAAGAGAGAGCGGTATCTTGATATTGAGATGAAGGCACTGCGTGAGGCGGCAGAACTTATTGATGCATTGGAGGTGAACCTCATCAAACTGGGCGATCATAACCTGCCACGATTGGCATGGGCGGCACGGAATTTACCGTCGTTCGCATTCCGCCAGATGCTCAAAGCCTATGTCAAGCCATCAACGCTTCGGAACGATCTGGAAAACAAGGTGGGGCGCAGTGATGCGGCGTATATCAATGGGGCAGTGGCACATCAAGCCTCGCTGCATGACAGGCACGCGCCAGTCAATCATGCGCTGGCGGTCAGCGTGACAGACATCGCCGAAGGCCGCGCCCTGTGGTCTCAATTCCGCCGCCAGCCCGAATATCTGGAGACCATCATCCGTATCATGTCATAAGTGGATAGCAGCAGCCCTGTCACGAGCAGCAAAGTACTATTCCACGGTTTGACTTTGAGGTTGGGCGAGATCACCAGACGGCTTTGCGCGGCAGGGTTTTTCGCAAAGACTGTTTTCTCGCGGCTTTCAAGGTCGTAAAGGATGATGTCGATGGCCCCCGCCGCCGAATGGATGACTTCGTAGGTTAAGCGCCCGTCGTTGGTCCAGCGTGGAATGCGCTGGATGGTGCTGTCGAAGGTGAAATGATAGGTGTCCTCGCCAGTCTCAAGGTTGATGGTTTGCGCGTCCATGATGTACTCGCCGCAGCGGGTCTTCATATACAGCAGGTACTGACCGTCCGGTGAAAATTCCCGGATGTAGTCACAGTATCTAAAATCTGTCAGTGTCTGCAACTCGCTGCCATCAGGCCGGACACGAGCAACAGAACTGCGATCACCAGAGCGATCTTCAAAATACAGCCACTGACCATCGGGAGACCAGTTGATGTTCTCGACGGGGGTTGGACCGGGCAGGATAGCCGCACCATCGTTCACGTAAATCTGGTGATTGGTGATGTAGGCCACCTGATCTTCATAGAGGTCCCACTCCCGGAAATGTGTCATATTCTCGTACAACAACGTGGTGTGGCGCGTCGGGATATGGTACAGATACAGGCTTTTCCCCGCACGATACAAAATCCAGTCGCCGTGAACGTTGAAGGTTACATCTGGCCCGCTGGCAATCGTTGACGTACTGCCGTTTTCAATGCGTTTCAGCAGCGTTGTGCTACCATCAGTAACATCCGCCAGAATGAGCGAGGTTCCCGACCATGCCGGACGGCGATAGATATTATCCGCCACTTTATCGACCCGGCGACCAAACACATCTATCCAGTGAACTTCAAACTCCGAATCGGTATAGGACAGGAAGGAGATGAAACGCCCGTCACCGGACCACTCCGGGAAATTCTGTGCGCCATTACGGAAGTGGGTGACCTGCTGGATATTCTCGCCGGAAATGTCACTGACGTAGATTTCTGAATAGCCGGAACGCTCCGAAATAAAGGCCGCCCGCCGGAAAGGGGCATTTTCGTCGCGATGCATGGCGATCACAATGGTTGTGGCGAGGAGCAGGATGGCAAAAGGTTCGAATAGTCGTCGCATGGCACATGGTTCCAAACAGCGATGATAGTATTATTATGCGGGCTGAACTGAATTGCTGCCAGTGACGATATTGGTAAACGACCCCGCCTGCCTGAGACGGGGTCCTGTTTCTTCTACCGCGAATTGGGCGGAGCCGGGAGGGTCGGCGCAGGGCCAACCGTCGGGACCGGACTGTGCACAGAACCATCACCGGAACGCGGATTGAGGTCAATCGTTGGAACCGGTGTCGTGATGGTCAACGGCGGTGCCGGGTCCTTGAACAGCGTAAAGCGCACACTCCACAAGCTCCACAGGCGATTTTGCCGCCCGCGCACCCGCCAGAACAGACGTCCATCCGGCAGCGGCACACTGAGCGTCATGCTGGTTGGTCCACCCGAATTCTGGCGAATATCGACGGTGCGGTTCGCCACGACCTTATCATCGAAGACAAAGACGCGGTAATTGTTGGCCCCACTTATCGCCGTCCATGAAAACAGCGGGAATGGATTGGTTGTATGCGATTGATGGGCAGGCGTGAGCGGAGTGGGAACTTCGTTGCTGCGGCACTTGAATTGACCGAGGTTGATCGACTCAAAGTCACCGTCTGTTTCAGTGACGGTCAAATTATCCCATTTCTCAGGGCCATTGATGGTCGTTGTCCCGATGTTCACGCCATTGACCGGGGTATTGATTCCGGCACTGGCGGTGATGTTGAACGGCCCTTCACCGCTGGTAATCGTCACTTCTAGTGCCGGACCATTACAGGCAGCACTAGCGATCAGACCCGCGTCATTGTCAGTAATGGAGGCTGTCACCGAAGATGCGCTCACGCTGGCATACGCGCCGCCTGTCGTGGTGACGGTGTGCGTAATGGTATCGGTATGGGGATCGGCTTCAGCAACTGCATCATCGACCGCCGTCACGGTGAACGATTGGGGGATGCTCCAGTTGGTGCTGTCAAACATTAAGTTCCCCGGCGCGACCGTCACGCCCAGCACACTATCGAAGCCACTTGGTGTGATGGTGACGGTTTCACCGGCATCCGGTGAACTATCAAGCACCACATCATAGGTATCGTTGGTCGGACCTGTTTCGTCAACAGCAACGCTGGTGGGATTGATGCTCACACCAGGCGTACCGCAGTTGAAGGTGCCCAGGTTCGTGCTTTCCATATCGCCACCCTGTTCACTGATGGTCACATTCTGGAAGAGATTGGGACCGATATAGGGATACGTGCCCGTACCGACACTGGTGGCCTGTGTCGCACCATTGAAGGCGATATCGAAGGGGCTGTCACCGGCATTGATCACCACGAACAGGACATCGCCCCCACAGATGGCAGTGGTCGCCAGCGCAATCGGACCAGCTTGCTCGGTTGCGCCGATGTCACACAGTGGTCCCTGCGGGCGGTTTATGCCGCGCTGGTCGGTGGCGGTGTCGCACGGGGCGTAGGCATCGACTGCCGGGCCGTCTGTTGCGGGCAGCATGGTGTCGGTGGGACCGCCATTGTTTTGCAGCGAGCCAAGCTGCGGGTCCGCTCCCGGTCCGGGGCAGCCCGTGCCGTTGAAGCTCAGGTTATTGCCCTGGTCGGTGACACCACCTGTGCAGTCCCCACCAACGATCAGATTGCTCGCCATGTTGATGGTGCCGGTAGCACGAACCAGCGTCCCGCCGACGTTAGTAGCCGAATTGCCGCTGAAAGTGCTGCTGGTGATCGTCGCCATGCCCGACGAATTGTATATCGCGCCGCCGTCTCCAGCCGAATTGCCACTGAAGGTGCTGTTGGTGATCGTCACCGTGCCGATATTGCGGATCGCGCCGCCGGAGCCAGCCGAATTGCCACTGAAGGTGCTGCTAGTGATCTCCAGCGTGCCGCCAGACAAATTGTATACCGCGCCGCCGGAGCCGGAGCCAGCCGTATTGCCACTGAAGGTGCTGCCGGTGATCGTCACCGTGCCCGTCGCACTGTAGATCGCGCCGCCGCTGGCGAAATCAGCCGAATTGCCACTGAAGGTGCTGTTGGTGATCTCCAGCGTGCCGCCATTGAGGATCGCGCCGCCACCGGAGAAATCAGCCGTATTGCCACTGAAGGCGCTGTTGGCGATTGTCAGCGTACCCTGATTGTTGATCGCGCCGCCGCTGGAGAACTCAGCCGAATTGCCACTGAAGGTGCTGCCGGTGACCGTCAGTGTGCCGTTATTAGCTATCGCGCCGCCGGGGGAGTCCGATCCATTTTGCAAGGTCGGATCATTGAGCGTGACGTTTACTGCTGGACTGACGGTCATGATGCGCGCGGCACTGCCACCATCCAGCGTGATGCCGCTGCCATTGATGATGGCATCGTCGTTCACGACAAGTGCACTGCCCAGGGTAATCGTGCCAGTCACCGAAAAATTGATCACATCGGCCCCACCAGCGGCATTGGCCTGCTCCACGGCTTCGCGCAGCGAGAAGTCGCCCGCACTAAAATCGCCGTCACTCTCATCAACCAGCGTATCAACGGTAAACGTCGCCGCTTCGGCACGCGGCAGGGGCTGCTGCGGTTCAGGTGCGACGACCAGCAGCAGCAGGCACACGAGAATCCAGAAATATCGTCTTGTGTGGTGATGATAATGTGACACAGTTATTCCTTTCAGTTAACTTTAGTCGATGGGTGAGCCAACTTTGCCATTCGACCCGATGGTGGTCATGTTGTCGATAACCCAGCCATTGCCAGAAGGGTGATAAGAACAACCAAAAACAAATTTTGCACATCAAACCGTTGATGCATGATTTTGTCCTTCCCATCAGTTGTCCAGAGACAGGTTGCTCTGCCTATAAATGAGTTTAACAGCATAATGGGTTGATTCCTCCACCCAATTGGGGGGAATCATAGGGCGAAAATAAGCAGCAAGCCTCCCACGCACATTGAAGGAGGCTTATCAGTTAACGCGAATTAGGTGGTGCTGGGATGGTTGGTGCCGAAGTTGGCGCTGAGCCATCAGGAGATCGCGGATTCAGGTCGATGGTTGGAACGGGTGTGTTCATACTAAATGGCACAACCGGGTCCTTGAAGAGCGTGAAGCGCACACTCCACAAACTCCACAGGCGATTTTGTCGCCCGCGCACCCGCCAGAACAAACGACCATTGGGCAGTGGTGTGCTCAATTGCATGCTCGTCGGACCACCCGAATTCTGGCGAATATCGACAGTTCGGTCGGCGGCGACCTTATCATCGAAGACAAAGACGCGGTAATTGTTGGCGTTGGTGATAGCGGTCCACGAAAACAGCGGGAACGCATTGGTCGTATGCGATTGATGGGCAGGCGTGAGCGGAGTGGGAACTTCGTTGCTGCGACACTTGAACTGTCCAAGATTAATCGTCTCTGTGTCACCTGTCGTTTCCGCCACCGTCAGATTATCCCATTTCTCAGGGCCATTGATGGTGGTTGTGCCGGTGTTCACGCCGTTGACCGGTGTATTGACCCCCGCACTGGCGGTGATATTAAACGGTCCATCGCCTGCTGAAATTGTCACGTCCAGATTGGGTCCGTTACAAACGGCACTGGCAGCCAGCGGGGTGCTGCCGACCTGCTCCGTTGAACCGATGTCACAGCCCGATCCCAGCGGACGGGATATGCCACGCTGGTCGGTGGCAGTGGCACATGGGGCAGCGTAAGCATCAACTGCCGGGCCATCCGTTGCGGGCAGGATCGTAGCATTAAAGCCGCCGTTATTTTGCAGCGGACCAAGCTGCGGATTGGTGAGCGTGCCGGGACAGTTCGCCGCATTAAAGCTGATGTTATTGCCCCCGTTGGTGATGGGGTCACCCGTGCAATTCCCACCGACGATGATACTGCTCGTCACAGTGGTTGTGCTGCCCAAATCATTGTACATCGTGCCGCCGTCGATAGCAGCCGTATTGCCGCTGAAGGTGCTGCTGGTAATCGTTACTGTGCTGGGGAAATTATTGAAGATCGCCCCGCCGTTGCCAGAGGTAGCTTGATTAGCGCTGAAGGTGCTGTTGGTGATCGTCAGCGTGCCGACATGATTGAAGATCGCACCGCCGGACGTCGCTCGATTGCCGCTGAAGGTGCTGTTGGTGATCGTCAATGTGCCGTTACTTTCTATCGCGCCCCCCAGGGAGGAAAACCCATTAATGAAACCCAGGCGATTGACTGTGACATTTGTTGCTGATGCAACGTTCATAAGGGGCGTGGCATTGTTGCCATTCAGCGTAATGCCGCTGCCGTTAATGGTGAGATTGTCTGTCACGATCAGTGGAGTGTTGAAGGTAATCGTGCCGGACACCGAAAAATTGATCACATCGGCTCCGCCTGCGGCATTGGCGGCGGCCACTGCTTCGCGCAATGTGCAATTGGCTACATTACAGGTCCCATCATCGGCATTAGCCAGACTGTTGACAGTGAATATCGCCGCTTCGGCACTCGGCAGGGGCTGCTGCGGTTGCGGTGCACTGACCAGCACCAGCAGCAGGCAGACGACAATCCAAATACATTTCCTTGTCAGGTGATGATAATGGTACACAATAATTCCCTTCATCTATGTTACTCGTGGATAGGTGCACTTGAAAAGCCATTTTACACACAATAGTACCAAAATTAAAAATTTGTGAATTGATTCACACTTGCCCGTAAATATTAAACCCCGTCTGCCTGAGGCGGGGTCGTGGTTGGTTTAGCGTGGTCGCCGGATAGTACGCTGGCTCTTAGTAAATAAACGTAATTAATAAAGACGTGAAACTAATCGGCGTCTTCACGCAGTTTGAAGGAGACATTCACACGGGCGCGATAGGCCATGACCTTGCCATCCTCCACGCGCATATCAAACTTGGTCACTTCGGCAATCCGCACATCATCGAGCGATTGCGAAGCCTTCTCAACGGCATTACGGGCGGCTTCTTCCCAGGAGTTGGGGCTGGTTCCCACTAACTCGATAATCTTGTACACACTGTCAGACATGGGTTCGCTCCCTTAAACAAGATTTTAGTTGAGCCTTGATTATAACAGGCAGCCATGTTTCGCCAACTTTTCGTGAGCTATGACTTCGAATCCGTATTCATTGGAAACGGTGGGTGCAATTCGCGGCGGTCGGGATGTATCCCGTCCCTACGGACGTAATGCGGTTTTCGTAGGGACGCCATACATGGCGTCCGCTGCTTTATTCATCATGTTTACTGCCAATTGTTGACAGGTTTGACCCGAACTGACCTTTTCTACTTGCTAGACCACTCTTTTTGTGTTATGCTGTCCACCATCGCAAAGAACAGGTGCAAAGGAGGCGTATATCATGACTTCTCTCCTCATCAATATGATCGACGTCGAATCAGGAGCACCTGTCTTGCGCTGCGCTTAGCGACTCTCCAATCTCCTCTAAGCAACAGTTTGATCAGGCATACCTTTCGACACCCCGTCGTGAGGTGGTAATCACCTCTGTGCTCACATTCATCATCAACCTGACAACTGTTTGAGGAGAGAATTCGTGAATTCTCGCAGCAAGAAATTTCTGTCGTACTACGAACCCTATCTCGGCTTGCTGATTGCCGATCTGGTTTCTGCATTTGTCGTATCGGTCATAACCCTGATTCTGCCGTTATGCGCAGGCTACATCACCAGAAACGTGCTGGAAGAAAACTCACCTGACGCGCTCAACCAGATTTATCTCATGGGCGCGGTGATGGTGGGGCTGGTTATCGTCCATACGCTGTGCAACACCTTTGTGGACTATCAGGGGCACATGATGGGGACTCTGATGGAAAGTGATATGCGCGATGAGTTATTTGACCATTATCAAAAGCTACCATTTAGCTTTTATGATGAGCAAAAAATCGGCCAACTCATGACCCGGCTCACCAACGACCTGTTTTCGTTGTCCGAGCTGTATCATCATGGCCCGGAAGACATCGCCATTGCATTGTTTAAGTTTGTTGGCGTGTTTATCATCCTGATAAACATCAATGTTCAACTGACACTGATCATCTTTTTCTTTTTGCCCATCATGGCGCTGTATGCGTATCACTTTAACCGGAAGATGCGCGTCGCATTAAGGCGAAGTTATGATCGCATCGGTGACGTGAATGCGCAGGTGGAAGATTCGCTTTCCGGCATCAGAGTTGTCATGTCATTTACCAACGAGGACGTTGAAAAAGAGAAGTTCGCCTACGAGAACAGCCGTTTTGTCGACAGCCGACGAGACGGTTATAAAGCCGAGGCATACTTCTATGAAGGTATGATGGCCTTCACCCACCTGCTGACGATTGCGGTGATTATCTTCGGGGGCACGGCCATTGTGAATGCCTCGCTGGATTTAGCCGATCTGGTGACGTATCTGCTGTGCGTTGGCATCCTCGTCGAGCCAATTCAGCGGACACTTAATTTTGCCCGACTCTATCAGGAAGGATTTGCCGGGTTTAGTCGCTTCATGGAGATTCTGGAAGTGCAGCCCGATATTCAGGATTCTCCAGATGCAATTGACCTTACGTGGGTACAGGGCAACATCGAGTTTGTGGGTGTCAGTTTCAAGTATAAGGATGACCGCGAATATGTCCTGAAGAATACCTCACTGAGCATCCACGCCGGGGAATATGTGGCGCTGGTGGGATCATCGGGGGTCGGCAAGACAACCCTGTGTTCCCTGATCCCTCGTTTCTATGACGTGAATGCAGGAGAAATCCTGCTGGATGGGCACAATATTCGCAATGTCAGCCTGCGTTCACTGCGGGGCAATATCGGCATCGTCCATCAGGATGTCTATCTGTTCGCCGGGACAGTCACCGACAATATCCGCTACGGCAAGCCGGATGCCAGCCGGGAAGACATTGTCGAAGCTGCCATCAAAGCCAACGCTCACGACTTCATCGTTGCCCTGCCCGATGGCTATGATACGGATATTGGTCAACGCGGCGTGAAATTGTCGGGGGGGCAGAAGCAGCGGTTGAGTATTGCCCGTGTATTCCTGAAAGACCCGCCTATCATCATCTTTGATGAAGCCACGAGTGCGCTGGATAATGAGAGTGAGCGGGCCGTGCAGGAGTCGCTGGAAATGTTAACCAACAACCGCACCACTATCGTCATTGCTCATCGTTTATCTACTATCAGAAACGCACAGAGAATTGTAGTGCTGTCCGATGGCGGGATTGGTGAACAGGGAACGCACGACGAGCTGTTGATGGTAGATGGCAACTATGCGAATCTGTACAACATGCAGCTCACACTGTAGGCAAAAAGAACCCCCGGCTTGATCGACCGGGGGCTTTATTAACGCGAATTGGGTGGTGGCGGGAACGTTGGCGGCGCTGGCGCTGGCACGACGGGTGTTGCTGTCGGCGGCGCAAGGTCAATGGTCGGGACCGGGGTGATGCCACCTTGCAGGGCTGGCGGATCTAGGAACAGCGTGAAGCGGATACTCCAGTAGCCCCATACCCGATTCACCCGTCCGCGCACCCGCCAGAACAAGCGTCCTGTCGGCAGCGGATTGCTCAGCACATAGGATGTTGCACTGGTCGGTGTCGTCTCGCGAATGTCAACCGTACGTTGCGACGCGACTTTATTATCGAACACAAACAACCGATAACGATTCGCATTGGGAATACCCGTCCAGCTAAATGTCGGCGAAGTATTCGTAGTGTGGCTGAGATGGGCAGGCGACAGGGGAACCGGGATGTCCAGCGGACGGCATTTGAACTGCCCCAGATTGATGCTTTCGCCATCGCCACCCTGTTCCGTGACCGTCAAATCATCCCATCGCTCCGGCCCATTGATGGTCGTCGTGCCAACACTCACCCCGTTAACAGGCGTGTTGATGCCCGCGCTGGCCGTGATGTCAAAGGGGCCGTCGCCAGACGTGATCGTCACAGCAAGGTTTTCATCCACACAGATGGCTGACACAACGAGCGCAGTCGGGCCGCCGGGTGTATCCGTTGGCGGGATCGGCGTGTCAGTCGGCGGCACAGTTGTATCTGTGGGAGGAATCAACGTATCCGTTGGTGGAACCGGTGTATCTGTTGGCGGTATCGGGGTATTAGTAGGCGGAACGGGCGTATCGGTGGGTGGAATGGGCGTGTCAGTGGGTGGGACAGGCGTGTCTGTTGGCGGGACCGGGGTGGGCGTTGGGCTGCTGAGTTGTAGTTCATGATAGCCGATGTCACACGCCCCGATGCGCGGATTGCCCAAGCCATCCGTTGCCAGCCCACAGCCCGGATTGCCATCAATAGCGGGATTGCCGAACACGCTCGCCAACAAACTGCCATTCATGTGGACCATTGGGTCAATCGTTCCGGCAGAAATCGTGTCGCAGCTCGTATCGCCCGCCAGATGGAGGTTATTTACGCCAGTGACTCCTGCTAATAGTGTACAATCCGGGTTACTTACCAGAGAAGCGATGATATTGCCATTGACATCAACGGGTCCACTGGCATGCAGCACCTCTCCATTGAGAGCGATCCCGCCTCTGAATGTATTGTGCCGCACAGTTGAAGCCTGCGTGACATTCAGGTAGATGGTCCCACCATTTCCATCAGGGGAGTCATCGGAAGGTCCGTAAACTACAAATGAGAATTGGAAGTCATTATTGGTAATATCTGCCTGGCCTTCAGCGTAAATAGTGCCGCCTGACTTATTCATCGAGGCTTCGTTACTCTGAATCCTGTTGTCGAAAAATGTATTTTCGGCAATTTCTGCTTGCCCCTCCGAATAGATTGCACCGCCTTTAGCCTCACCGTTGACGGTATCATACAGATAGGCAAAGTTATCGTTGAATTCACTCCTTAGCACAGTTAGTACGCCAACAGAATAAATGGCACCACCGGCTGCGAAAGTATCGCCAGCAATCGAATTTTCACTGAAAACGCTGTCTTGTACTGTCAAGCTACCATTCTCATTATGAATGGCACCACCAGTGTTTGTTGGTACAAATCCATGGTCGAATGTGGAGTTAGAAATATTCAGTTCACCCTCCGAGTAAATCATGCCGCCGGAACTAGTTGGAGTACCGGAGCATATGACCTCCCGGAATGTCGTACCGGTTATTGAAACAATCGAACTACTTCCCAGCCAGATGAGATTGCCATCCTGTCCGGAACAGTTTTCATAGTTAAAGAGTGAGTCTGATATCGTGCCTGTGGCACCACCTGTTGAGTTAACCCATAATCCGCCACCTGACCCAAATACTGAGTGATTTTCTTGGAACGCGGTTTCATTTATGAATGTAAACCCCTCACTTAGTGCAATAGCCCCGCCGTTTCCAGAGATTGCAAAATTGAAGCCCGAAAAAACACTGTTATCTATGCTGTCGATAAAAACAGCACTAATCGCACCACCTGAGTCACCAGCTTCATTTGATGCAAATTCTGTGCTAGAAATACTATTGATAGTATCTGCATAGATTGCTCCGCCAGAACCCGTTGCAACATTACCCGCGATCAATCCCCCAGAAATGCTAACGATAGTACCTTCAGTATAAATGGCACCGCCATCACCGAAAACCACGCCATTGCTTTCGTTACCCACAATCACATGATCACCTGTGATCGTCAGACTTCCGCTTGTACCAACATATATAGCACCACCACGTGTTATGTCTCCATTGACTTGGTTATTGGTCAACCAGGCGTCTATAAGGGTCAGGCTACCATCGACATATATCGAACCACCGTAAGCTGAACTGCCAGGCTGTTGAAGGCGACCATGGTCGACGAAAACACCAGCAAGTGTCAAAGATCCTGATGGAGCGACATATATATGACGAAAGTTCATATTATTGGCATCAATGGTTTCTTGAAGACCAGCCTGAATCGTAATGTCTGATGTAATATCTGGCAAACCCGACTGCCCGCCGCCAATTGCCGTAGAGCCGGGATAGACACTGGTCAGTGAGACATCCACATCCAGCACAATGGTATCCGCGCCGATACTGCCCGCCGGACAGTTTCCGGTAGTGGTATCGGTGTTGGCGGCGATGATGGCATCCGCCAGCGTACATATGCCGTCAACGGTGATGATGTTCGCCTCGGAGGGCGGCGGCGAGCCAAGCAATATGACGCTTAGTCCGGTTAAGAGAAGAAAGAGGAGCAGTTTCTGTCGCATGTTGTTTTTTAGCCCTTGATGCAGAAAATTTTGTAAAAGATAGCAGCAACGTTATTTCTGTGTCTGGCGGAACCGTCGAACCACCTTATATTTTGTGGGTGTAAAGTTGCTATCACCGCAATCTATTATAGTAGCGACTTAGTGTGGAATTGTATAGCGCAGAGCAAAATTCGGGTGCATTTCAGATTATTGGCAATTTAAGCAACGGCATCCCATAAAGCATCAAACGTATCGGCTAAGATAGCTGTACGAATAACAATCATCTGGTCAGCATTAATCTTGTTCCAACGCATTCCAGTGCCACACAAACGTTGCTTAAATTGTTTAACCCCACTCTCCACCGTGCCCGAGCCAATGGGCAAACCCGCTTCGCGAAATGTCATATATTGCATGTGCTGTGCATAGCGCTCAAAATAAGTCGCTAACTGTGGAGCGTGGCGGCGATGCAGGGCGGCTATAATCAACTGAATGCGCCCTGTGTATAAGTGATCTTTGTAGCGCTTCAACCAGCGTTGGCGCTGGGGGCTATCATCGGGATTGGGATACAGTTGGTGGGCGGCTTGACTGAGATGTTCAACGGCATGAAACCAATCCACCACGCCTTGGGCATGGGGGCACACTTGGTCAGCCACATCCCAAATCCATAATGCCCCATCGGCGACGACACTGCACTGGCGGGCGGTGGGTATATCATGGGCAAACGCCAAAGCCCATAACGCAGGCTGAAACTCGTCTTTAGTGCCGAGCACCGCTGTATAATGAACAGCTACCCCATGTGCCATCTCGACCCAGTCTTGCGTATGCGGGTCGCGCTGGAGACGAGACTCTACATCGAATACCGCGCCCACCTTAATTTCTTTCCAACCCGCTGCCCGAATGTTCACCATGCCACCATCAATGGATATTGCTTTACGCTGATCATGGTCGTACCGGGCATCGGGGAGTTGAACACCTTCTAGGGCAACTTGGTTACGCGTGTGGATGACTTGATCGAGCATCCGCCCTCCATAGAAATCCGCCAAGCGCCATGTCGTACTTTGCGATAGGTACCGTTCGCCAATCCGACCCATAATCTCTACACTTTGGCTATACGTTACTAGGCCACTCAACCAGACCATATGCTTGGCAAATTGAGGACTAAACCCACACGCACTTAATCCTAATTGTCTATCGAGGGGGAAAAACGCCTTGTCCACATGTTTCGCATTGATAGTAGTTTCGGTCTAGCTCTGTCTCCCCACGCCATGTCGTCAGTTGCTTGCTGCGGCGACCTTTGTGGCGCAAGTTACCACCACACTCAGGGCAACTTAGTGTCTGGCTTTCTTGCTCACCCATGACCTCACTCAAAACACGTTCCCGAAAATCCATCTCGAGATCACCGATCACATCTTCAATCTCGCTTATTGTCATTTGTTTGCCCATTCGATCATCGGCTAACATGCGGTCAATGGATGCTTCGGCTTCGGCTAATAATCTCGCTTTTAACTCATCTTTGGCGGTTGACATCACTTAGCGCTTTCTTTTTTCGCTTCAGTTTAGCTCATTCCGCCAAAATATTGAAATGCACCCGCAAAATTCGGGGACCCTTCACATGCCCTTTTGTTTTTGATATAATCAGCATTTGCTGTGTGACCAAAAAAGTTTGTAGGAGCAAGAATGGCTCGTATTGAAGGCGTTGATCTGCCGCGTAACAAACGCGTTGTCGTCGCACTAACGTATATTTACGGCATCGGCAGAACACGCAGTGAAGAAATTTTAGAAGCAACTGGCATCGATCACAGCATTCGCGTGCGTGATCTGACAGAAGATGAGGTGAGTCTTCTGCGTAACGCGGTCGCGGAATACACCACCGAAGGTGATCTTCGCCGTGAAGTCCAGTTGAACATCAAGCGGCTCCAGGAAATCCAGAGTTATCGCGGTTTGCGTCACCGCAATAACCTGCCCGTTCGCGGTCAGCGTACCAAAACCAACGCCCGTACGCGGCGTGGTAAGCCCAAGACTGTG
>JAKEEQ010000208.1 GCA_022616515.1 Chloroflexota bacterium
GGGAGGGTTAGGGAGGGGCTGGTTTTGGGCGATAGGCGAACATCTGACGGCGCTTGGGAAACTTATCCCCCCTCTGTCGCTGGCGCGACATCTCCCCCCATAAATGGGGAGAGATGCTTGATGACGCCATTTTCAAGAGAACTACTCTTATCTTTACAGCTATGGGACGTGCAACGGCACGTCCCTACAAACGATTTTTGGTAGGGGCGTCCTGAGAAAAAGCACTCGAAATCGTTGATGTATGCCAATCCACCAACGGGTAAAAAGTGTCGTCCCGCCAGAGCACCATCCTTGCCAATCCAAAACCGCGCTGCTAGGATACATAACCCCTGCTCGTCGATGCCTGGTCAGGAAAAGGTGTAATGGCTGTCAAAGAAATTCTGTTGTTCCCCAGAGATGAAGACAAACTCCGCAAGAAATCCAAAAAAGTCAAGAAAATAGATGCGCCTATCCAGAAACTCATCAAGGATTTGAAGGACACGCTGCTGGCAAATCCCGGAGCAGGATTAGCTGCGCCGCAAATTGGTGTCCACAAGCGGGTGGTTGTCGTGCGCTTTGGGCAGGATACCGGCGAAATGGAGCCGCCCCGCGCTTTAATCAACCCGGTCATTCTCGAAGAGGGACCGTTAGGAAAAGGGTTTGATGGCTGCCTGAGTTTGCCGCGTATTTCAACATGGGATACCCTGCGTCCCACGTGGCTGCGCTTTCAGGCACAGGATGAACAGGGGCAGACCTTTGAGATGACGGTGGAGGGCATCGACTCCATTCTGGTCCATCACGAAGTCGACCATCTCGATGGGGTGCTCTTCCTTGACCGCCTGCCCGACGATGGGCAGTTGTACATTGCCATCCAGACCGAGGACGGGCCAAAACTGGTGCCGCTGGATATGATTAAATAAGGCGGCAAATATCTGGCCTGTTGGTGGTGATGCCGTCCACGCCTACCCACAACATGAGCCGCATCAGCCACCGCTTATCAACCGTCCATACCCAGACCTGCCAGCCGCGCTCATGCATCCGGCGCACAAAGAACGGTTCGTGAAAAAGTGCACGCCAGTTGATGCTCACCGCCTGTGTAGCCGGAATGTCAAAACGTGGACGGGCTGTTTCCATCACCTGAGCTACCGCCAAACCGGGGTAGGCGTCGCTGAAACGTTTTAACCAACCCAGATCAAATGAGATGATAATCACATTCCCCGGATATTCTTTAAGCAGACCAGCCAGATTTTCATCAATGCCGGGGTAGCTGCGCGGATGTTTGACCTCAATTGCCAGGGTTACCCCGGTTTGTCCCATAACATCGAGCACGTCTGCCAACGACGGTATCAATTCACCTTCGAAACGCCGCGAAAAATGACCCCCAGCGTCCAGTTTACGCAGTTCCTCCCAGTGATATGTATCGATTCTGCCGGTACCGTTAGTGGTCCGGTTGACGGTTTGGTCGTGATGAACAACCAGCACATTGTCGATGGTCATATGGATGTCTACCTCTATCACCGACGCGCCCTCTTTCAACCCGGTATATATAGCCGCCAGTGTATTTTCCGGGGCGAGACCTGCCGCGCCGCGATGCCCTATAATAAACGGTGACACGAGTGAACGGCTGCGCACCAACAGGTGCAGAATGACATATCCAATTGCCAGAAATCCAAACAGCCACCACATGACCCTGATCCTCCGTCTGCACAGACAATACCACAGTCAGGTAGAAAAAGCGTGATTCCCATTTTAAATGTTTGTTAAATTTTCAGCCGATTGTCGCCTGACAACCATACCCGTTACGAACGGGATATGTTATAACGAATATGTATTAGAACCCCGCGAAAAGGAGAAGCAATGGCATTACGCAATCCGTGGGTAATTGTTGGGATAGTAACTGCTGCCGTTGTTGCCGGTCTTGTGATTTTTGCATACTACATCGATGATCAGGACCCGCAATTAGCTGTTGATGTCTACGGTGAGCAGGTTGAGGCGTTTTGTGATGGTGCAGAAGACGCCACAGTCGAGGGTAAACTGCCCGACGACGTTTCCTATCCGCTCCGAATAGGTCTTATAAACGGGGATATTATTTCGAGATTTCAGTATGAACTGCCCGATACCTGGACGTCCGACAGAATCGACGATTTAGATATTATTTTTTGCATTGATTTCGAAAGGGTGACTATACAGGAATGTGAATACTTGAGTCGAGAAGAGGAAGAGGCTACCGTCCGACGAACGCAAGATGTTGCTCACATGTATGTATTTAACACAGATGGCGTGCTGGTTGATAAGTTTACGATAGAAGGTTTTATCCCACCAGAGTGTCCACGATACAAGTCTTTTTTAGGAGATAACCGCATAGAAACGCAAAATGGGCCGCTGTATAACTCGAATTTTGAGGGAGGACTGTTTACCTATGTAACAGGAATCCACGTACCTATTCTGGACTCTTTCGACACAAGGGAATGAAAACCACTGGCGACAAATTAGCGCCCGATTTTCGGCGGCGGCGTCCAACACAGACGGCTATCATGTAGTACAGCGTAAACGAATATTCGGGTAAAAATCGATGATAACCACTCACCATGAATACTATCAGGCTATGCTGGATAAGAATTCAGAATATGAGGGCATTTTCTACGTCGGAGTGAAGACAACCGGCGTATTTTGTCGACCAGGCTGTCCGGTACGTAAACCAAAATTTGAAAACTGTGAGTTTTTCGAGACGGCAGCACAGGCCCTGCTGGCTGGATACCGGCCCTGCAAAAGATGCCATCCCCTGTCCAGTCATTTGCCAGAGACTATCCAGCAGTTGCTCAATGCGGTTGAGGCACAGCCCGACAAAAAATGGCACAGCGAAGACGTTCGTGCCCTCCACATTGACCCCTCTACCGCTCGTCGCCAGTTCAAAAAGCGCTTCGGCATAACGTTTATCGAATATGCCAGAGCACGGCGGATGGGTCTTGCCCTGAAAGAAATCCAGAATGGATCCTCGGTCATTGAGGCGCAGGTGTCAGCAGGCTACGAGTCGGGCAGTGGTTTCCGAGACGCCTTTGCCAGTGTTATGGGGACCGCACCGTCGGCGGCTGAGCACCAGCCGGTGCTTGAATCAGCGATAATTGAGACTAAACTCGGTTCCATGCTGGCGATTGCCAGTGACGACGCACTTCACTTATTAGAATTTGCTGACCGGCGCGGGTTGGAGCGGGCAGTCGAACGCCTTCGGAAAAACGCCGCTATCGTCCCCGGACGCAGCGGACCTATTGACCAGATTGAGGCTGAACTGCAAGCCTATTTTGCGGGAAAACTGGCAGCATTTACCACACCTGTCGCGCTTAACGGAACGGATTTTCAGCAGAAGGTGTGGCAGGCGCTGTGTGACATCCCATGTGGAGAAACTCGTTCGTATGCGGAGCTTGCCGCCGAGGTGGGTAAACCATCAGCAGTGCGGGCTGTTGCTCAGGCAAACGGCGCGAATCAACTGGCGATTATCATTCCCTGTCATCGCGTCATCAATGCCGACGGCAAATTAGGCGGTTACGGTGGGGGACTGGTGCGCAAAAAATGGCTCATTGAACATGAGCAGGGCCGTCACAGTTAGGGTCCTCAGGCGACAGCAATTTCCTTCAACGGGTGTGGAGGGAGTTCGGTAGCACGCTGGGCGGCGGAAAGATTACGGCGTCGCCACCACACCTGAAAGGCCCGCAGCGCAGCCTCGTACTGCACCAGAAAACTCATTTTTGACTCGCCGCGATTGCGGTCCGGGAAGTGGATCGGCACTTCAACGATCTTGTAGCCAAGTTGTAAGGCCGCATAGGTGATTTCTACCTGAAAGATATAACCGTTCGACTTGATGGAGGGCAGGTCGATGCCAATCAAGGTATCACGCTGCCACAGTTTGAAGCCGCCGGTCAGGTCTTTGACATGTGAACGCAGAATAGCCCGCAAATAGACGCTGTTGGCGAACCAACTTAACAACTTGCGCCACCATGCCCACGAGTCATCAACGCTCCCCCCCGTCGTATAACGGGACCCCTGCACCATATCACAATTCTCAAGGGCCTTGATCATCTGCGGGATATATTTCGGCTGGTGGCTGAAGTCTGCATCCATCTGAAGGACATAATCCGCACCGTCATACAGAGCTACAATGAGGCCCTCGATAATGGCCTTACCCAGCCCATCTTTTGTCTCACGATGCAGCACCTGTACCCACTCTGGAAATTCCGCAGCCAGATCATCGGCAATTTCACCGGTACCATCCGGTGAATTGTCGTCCACGACCAGAACGTGTTGTTCAATGCCGGGTATTTTGAGGTCCATCAAAGCAGTAACAAGCAGCGGCAGATTTTCTGCCTCATTATAGGTTGGCAAAACAATGGTGAGTTTCATTACAATTGGAATCCATCGCGGTAGGGGATAACCTTGCGGCTGTAGTTGGTGATGTAATTCTTCAAGCGGGCTTCGAGGTCCACGTATGCTTCGCTGTGCAGGGCATTGCGCATAATATCGAGCGACTCTGCGACAAACTCCGTCTGGCGCATGGGATAGTCACCCCAGACAATGTGATGAACGTCGATGATATAGACATCCATCTTGCGCAGTTCGGTTACGAACTCGGTGGTCATAAACCGGTAGTAGGCTTCCTGCGACTCGGGGATGATATCGTATTGTAGTATGAGCCGGTACCTCGGAATAATGCGAATGGTACACCACCTTTCTAGAACCGTCTAAGCATATTATCACTACACGCAACGTGCCGACAAGTCTGTTCTTAGCCAGTCGTGACTGCGGGCTGAATAATGACCTTACCTGCGGTCATGTTGTCCTCATACGTCCGCAGGCCGTCCAGCGCCGTTGCCAGCGTGTAATATCCCTGAATGGCACTTTGCAAAGTATCATCCAGCAACTCCTGTACCTGATTGCTGACATCAAGGGCGGTTGATCGCTCCTGCCGGGCAAACCAGCGCGACAACCAGAAGCCGGTCACCGTTTTATCGCCGAAGATAAGCTGGCCCCCGTTCAGGCTGGCAGGCTTGCCCGATAACACCCCATAAACATTGACCGTGCCGCCGCGCCGGATCGCCTCCAACAACATCCCGGTCATACGACCACCGACGGCGTCAAAGGCATAGCTGACCTTTAACTCCCGGCAGGTCTGGCGCAGGGTGTCAAAAAATCCGTCCTCCGAACTATTCAAAACGTATGGTGCGCCATCGCCCTTGAGCAACGTGACCTGCTCCTCGCGCCGCACAATATTGACGCAGGATATGGCCCGGTCGTTACACAACCGCTGCACCATGCGCCCGACCTGACCCGCCGCTGCGGTCTGCACGACGGCTTTTGCCCCGGCTTCCTGCGCCAGATTGAGCAGCGCGATTGCCGTGAAGGGATTGACCAGCATGGTGGTTCCCTGTTCATCGGTCACATGATCTTGCAGCGGAAAACAGTTGTTGGCCCCGGTGACCATATACTCCGCCCATGTGCCATCTTTATCCTGAGCGGCAAAACACGCCACCCGCTGGCCCTGTAAAGATTCTGCACCCTCACCGGCGGCCACAACCAGCCCGCACCCTTCAAAACCCGGCACAACAGGCAGCGGTTTGGTAAACCCGTATTCGCCTTTCATAAAATGTAAATCAGACGGGTTGGCGGTTGTTGCTAAGATTTTGACGAGCACGTCATTGTGGCCCGGTTGGGGCATGGGGGTTTCGGTTAAGATGAGCGCATCCAGTCCTGAGTAGTTGGACAACTGCAAAGCTTGCATGGTTGAAGGTAGTGACATGGGTAGTTGGTCTCCATAAGGTCGTGAGGCACTGGTCAACTAGCTTACTCAATATTGGGGAAAACAGGCAAGTTAACGCCCACGATTAAAATCATGGGCTACCCCAAATGACATCCACTGAAGGGATGTCGGGACATGCCTTTAGCGCATGTCTGCTTCATTAGCCGGGGGATTTATCCTCCGGCGCAGCGTGTCAACGTTTTTGTGTTGGTGGGTAATCGTAAACGCAGGGGGATTACCCGGCCCGTTCCAGATTCAACGCCAGCAGACGCCGCAGCATTTCCTCCTCAGCGTCCAGCACCCCGTAAGGCCAGCCGTAGGCATCACACACCGCCTCATCCAATGCCCGGTGAAGCTGGTGCAGGCGT
Source organism: Chloroflexota bacterium (assembly GCA_022616515.1). GTDB lineage: Bacteria > Chloroflexota > Anaerolineae > Aggregatilineales > J027 > JAKEEQ01. The sequence goes on from JAKEEQ010000208.1 coordinate 6,136, forward strand.
GGCGCAAAATCTTTGGCATCGCCTGACATCAGCGGTGGTGTTATCATATGTTTGCAGGTCTGACCCGCCGGAGGGCGGTGTAGGTCCTGCTTTTTTACGTTATCGGACGTTGATAAAACCAGCGGACGCGATGTATTTCGTCCCATACGTGTAAAGTTAAGCATAGAACGCCTTCACAAGCTGGAAAACAGACAAGCCACGTTTTGGGCAACGAGTCGTCGTGGCTGCCACACCGGATTAAAATCCGGTGCTATGAAAAGCCAAATCCACTAAAGGGATTCAAGGGTGTCAACCGAGTCCCTTCAGTGGACTTTGCTTTTGGCTAGCCGGGGAATTTATTCCCCGGTGCAAATGGGTCGATTTCCCTGTCAAAATGCCATCCCTGTCTTATCTTTACACCTGTATCCCGTCCCTACGATATTCAACGTTGCGTGTTTTGATTATTCCGCCCGCTCCAAATTCAACGCCAGCAGACGCCGCAGCATCTCCTCTTCATCGTCCAGCACGTCGTAGGGCCAGCCGTAGGCATCACACACCGCCTCACCTACAGCGGTGCTTTCTGTCAGACCGCTGGGATCATGATGGATGTTTTCCCTGTTCGTTCACTGCTAAACTTCCCAATCTTCGACCTTGAGCCACGGAATACGCCCGAACTCTCCGATATTGTGGGTGACGACAATCAAACCATGCACAACAGCAATTGCCGCGACTTGCATATCATAGGGTCCAATGGGTGTACCCATGCCTTTCAGATAAGCGCGAATTCGCCCATACTCTTTTGCCGCAACATCATCATAGGGTAAGGTGGCATAAGGCTTGAGAAAGCGTGCCTGTTTTTCAGCAGATTGTTCCGGTGTTTGGCTTTTTGCAGCACCATAAAACAATTCCCCGCGCACAACACTACATACCACAATGTCATGGGCAGGGACTGTCGGTAATTTTTGACGAATGGCTAATGAACGGCCATTGATGTAACGGATACAGGTATTGGTATCGAGCGAATATTTCATTCAATCTCGTCCCGCACATCAGGGTGAAGCGGCTGGTTACGCTCAATCGGATCATCTGCCATGCTACCGTAAGTCTCGTCAAAATAGCCAATCGGATAGCCCATGGCATCAACGGGTTCATCAGTGATCGTTTGCATCACCAATACAATTTCAAGCTCCTGATTGGCTTGATTGGTCGGGATTTCCAGCCGAAGAACACCATCTTTATCAGCACGCGCTTTTAAGGTGAGTGTTTGCATGATGTGCCTCCTTGCAATTCACTTTACCCGTATTCTACCATCATTCCCGATCATCAGGATTACCCGGCCCGCTCTAAATTCAACGCCAGCAGACGCCGCAGCATCTCTTCTTCATCGTCCAGCACATCATGCGGCCAGCCGTAGGCATCACACACCGCCTCATCCAGTGCCCGGTGAAGCTGGTGCAGGCGTGGCGCAAAATCTTTGGCATCGCCCACCGTGCCCTTGATGGTGACGCCGTTTTGACCACCCTCACGGAAATCAACCAGCGCATTATACAGGTTGGTCAGGGTGCGTTTGTTGAGCCATTTCTCCCGCGATTCGATTTCCTGTGGCCCGACATCCTCCGGCGGGTTGAGCCATGCATCGCGCTCCTCGTGCAGTTGACGCGCCGCTGCTGCAATGGCCTGATAGCGCGGGTCGTCTTCCGGCTCCTGACCGGGCGACCACGGGAATGGAAAGGTTTCAAAGGTGGTGGTGGGTGTATAGCGGGGGTCGTTGCCTTTGCCGAGCCATGTACCCATGCGGAGCGACCACACCTCATGCAGCGTGGAATGCAGCACACCGAAGAAGTAGTCGTCGTCGCGGGCGATGGCGACCGTTGCCGAGTCAGGGATTACATTTGGTTCGAGCCATGCAAATACTCTATGCTTTGTGACTCGTGGAGTAATGATATAGCGTGACAGACCATCCATTGCTGATTTCATTTCAGGTCTTGGACGCCAATGAAGCCAGAATGGATAATTATTGAAATGTTTTGCTGTGCGTTGGGGAATAATGTTTTGTTTGAGATATTCGTAGGGAGCCTTATAACTTCGTGCAGTTGCTTCGTCTGTACCAGCATCGAAGTAAATAATATAGTTCTCACGATTGCGACGCGCAATGTCCGACCCATTGACCCAAGGTAGAACCACTTCTGTATTTCTTGGCGAGTGGTCTATTAATTCCATTGCCGTTACTTCATCAATGTCAAACGACCCACTTTTCTGAGTGCCAATAAAAGCAATATTCAGATTGTCTGCCAGCGTTTTTGCTACAGTAATGTCTAAAGTTGCCGTTAAATCGGCATTAATCTGCGTAACCGGAATTTCGTCTAAAGTCTTTTCAGTTTCTGTGCCATCATCAAATCCTACCATTGCAACACGTACTGCTGCACCATCAAGTATCCACTCCCTATCAGGATAGGCCATGAAAATATCTCCTGTATCGCGGATACGCTTCATGACTGGCAAATTCGTTCCCATTCCAATCGAATTTGTCGCCAACAATCCTACTCTTGCAGCCTTGCCATTTTCGATATTTGCTCTCGCCTTTTCAAACCAATACGTGACCAGATCAGAAAAGCCTGGAAGCCGCCCATCGTAAAGTTTATGCAGGGTGTTTACATAGTTATCTCCAAGTTCGGTTTTCATTCTTTTTGCGCCCAAAAACGGCGGATTGCCGACAATCACATCCACCGCAGGCCATTCGGGTTCGATTGGGTTACCGTTTTCATCTAAAACTGGTTTGCCATTTTCATCACAAACCAGAATGGCATCCATCAGTTGGATGTTGTCGCTCAGGCGGGTCAGGATGGGCCGTGTCTCGCCAATGCCGCCCTCGTGCCGCCAGTAGCGCCAGTAGCCGTTGTCATACATCCATTGCAAATAACCAATCCACACCACAATCGAGGCCAGACTGTGGGCGATGGGGTCTTTCTCGATGCCGTAAAGCTGTTTGGGGTGAACCTGTGGCTCCGGTTCATCATCCAGCCCGGCAAACAAATCGTGTTTGATGACCTGTTTTTCGAGGTCGAGCAGTTGGCGCAGCGACACATACAGGAAATTGCCACTGCCACAGGCCGGGTCCAGCACGGAGGTTGTGCGCAGGGTGCGCAGCATATCATCGCGCAGCGCCACCAGCGGTTCGGAATACTGGTATTTCTCCGAGCCAGTCGTCGCCGCATCATATTTCTGGCGCAGCGGGGCCGCTTTGTCTTTGATAGCCTGCCATTTGCGGCGCAGCGGCATCATCAACACCGGCTCGACAATCAGCATAATATCGTCGCGGCTGGTGTAATGTGCGCCAAGCTGGGCACGTTTGGCGGGGTCGAGTGAGCGTTCAAACAGTGTGCCAAAAATAGATGGTTCGACCGACTGCCAGTTTAAGTTGGCGGCATCGCGTAAGTTGAGGAGTGCCCTATTGGTAAGCCGTTCCACCTGAATGTCATCAAACAAATTGCCGTTGAAGAAGGGGATCATAGGCATCAAGTTAAGGAAAATCACGGGCCAAAAGCTGAAAAGTAGCGGGGCGTGTTTTTCTTTTCTGAATGCTACAGCGAGCGAGGGTAGGTAAGA
>JAKEEQ010000209.1 GCA_022616515.1 Chloroflexota bacterium
ATCAGCAGGAAGGTCACATTTTGCCCCGGAAGTGTACCCGGCAGATTGGCCTGCACCTTCATCACGGCGATACCCCAGACATCCGGCTCCAGCATGGCGCTAACCTCTACACTCTCCACATGCGCTAATGCCTCGACATCGCCCGGTGCATCAAAGGTCAGGATTTCGTCGGAATACCCTGTCAGCGCGACGCGGGTATTGCCATAGCAGATTTCGTTGCGCCCGGTAATCTGGCAGACCCTATCCAGCGATTCCAGCGCTGATTGAACGAGGTCTGGACAGGTCTCTTGCGCCATAACCGCCACCGTCAGCAGCAAAGCAAAACAGGTCAATACAAGCCGTTTCATCGTGGTATCCCCGCTACTCATCTAGCTTAAGTGTATCACCCTTCGTGTCGTTCGCATGGTATATTTTGCGCCATTGCCCCAAACTCTGTACACTGATTTCAAACGATTCTTAATATCAGAGGACAAATCATGAGTCCCGTGGGAATGGTTCTGCTCATCAGTGGGCTGGCGTTGATAGGCATTATTGTTATCGGGATAGCCGCGCTCTTGGCAGCCGCCAATCGGCATCAGTACGGCGGGGGAACTAATCTGCTTGAGCAAACCAATGAACCGGCACCTCCTCCGCCAACGAAAGACACCCGGGACGATAAACCGTCGCCTGTTGACCTTGACGACATCATTACGGTTGAAGACGAACCGGAAGAGCAATGGGATGATGAAGCCGTTATATTAGGTGTCCCGGATGGGTCTCTCAGTGGATGGGGTGACGAGGACGATGCCACGGAAGATACGGGGGCCATCGCACCTGTTGATTCACCTGCTGTCCCCAAGTCCGAAGTGGCGACAGGCAGCATTCAAGACCGCGATATCCGGCAGCCCGAACCGATTGTTCCGGGTCCAACGTCTGGCGATAAACCCGATTCCAGTTTATTACCAGAAGTTCCCACCGATGATAAGCCCCTTGGTGGTAAGCGTGCTGATGTCACTGATGGCTTGACGGATGAGCGCCGGAGAGAACACATCGCCAAAGAAGAAGCGGCTCAAGAGGAATACGACGAGGCCGAGATGATTGACCGGTTGGGAGGGGATTCGGCTGAAGAGAGTCCCGATTGGCTCAGTGAGACCACAGGTGAAGAAGCCAGTATCATAGATAGCAAGCAGTCCGAATCCGCTACCAAGTCAGTGGAACCGGCCAAGCCATCGCCGCCGGGGGGTTCGCTGGCTGAAAAAGAATCTGAAGTGAGTAATGCTAAGAGGGATGAGGCATCACTCGACGACAGCTTGGATGCCCTCAGCAAGCGGGTGATGCTGCTGCATATCCAGAAGCATCTTGCACCGGAGACTGCATCAGCGATTGACGCTGAACTGTCCCAATTGCAGACTGAAATCCACAGGCTACGCCAGCAGCGCGGGTCGCAAGCCTTGAGCCTCGAACCACAATTAACACAGGCACGCTTCACCGCTTACTACCCGCGTGAAAGTGCCGCCGGAACACAATACGGCCTCTATGTCTACGCGCATGTGCAGGAGGCATTGCAGACCATCAGTGCCGATGTCCAGACTTTTGCAGCACTGTTAGGTGGGGCAGTGCCGAAGCCCAAAATCGCACCGGAGTCCGCGGCCTTAGCTGCCGGCACGCGCCTAACTGTCATGCCAGAGGTTGAGGGATTGGAATTTGAGCCGCTGGCTGTGACCAAAAAATGGCAGACTCCATTTACGCGCTTCGATTTCAATTACACCGCGCCGGATAGTGCCGTGGGCGAAATCATCAACGGGCGCGTCGCTATCCTGATAGGCTCAGTTGAAATTGCCAGCATCCCCTTCGCTACCATGGTAGAACAGCCCTCGCGCAGCCCACAGTTTGAGGCCACGCTGCATAATCCGCTGGCAGCCGCCAAACATACCACCAGCCACACCGCGCATATTTACAACAAAATCTTCATCTCGTATTCGCGCAGTGACCAAGCCGTGGCCGAGACTTATCGCCTTGCACAACTGGCTGTCGGGCATGATGTTTTCATGGATAGCTACTCGATACGTACCGGGGAGAACTGGCAAGCGGCACTGGCACAGGCCATTGATGCCGCCGACATCTTTCAATTGTTCTGGTCAGAACATTCAGCCGCTTCGGAGAATGTGCGCCATGAATGGGATTACGCCCTGAACTACAAATGTGCTGATGACGGCTGTGCTGGTTTTATCCGTCCGGTCTATTGGGATAAACCCATGCCGACCCCGCCGCCGGAACTAGGGCATTTGAATTTCCGTTATGTGCCGTTCGCCGGGGAGTAAAGAGGAACCACAAAGATTCAACGCAAAGAGTGAAAGAATAGAAGGGTGCGAGGGGATTCTGGAGGGGCATACCGTGTGTACGCCCGCCGCTATATTTGCCCTGATGACACATTACCGTATAGGTTCATCGCAACAATCGACGCATCCTACACCACAATTGGATTAGTAGCCGCGATATTCTGAATTAGCCGCATCAAAGCGTTCGCGCCGTGCCTGCCCCAGTTCCTCTCTTAATTGTTCGAGATGCGCGATGACCGGTTCGTGTTGCAGTTTGGCCTTTCGCATCATGTCCAGCAGGTCTGTAACACGAAGTTCTAATTCGCCTAACTGTTTTGGAGAGACATTTTCGAGGTTCATGTGCTGCTGGCCTTCTTAATTCATAGACGTTGATGTTGGTGAAAAGTCTTGTGTGTGGGGCGAGTTATGCCACGCCCCACAGAAGGATCCATGTTATTTTTGTGTGCGGTTGTCACCATACGATTGTGCAATACGACCCTGACCCAAATTGGCGCTGATGGGTAGTGGTTTGACAGCTAGATTGGCAACCTGATTGCCGCGCAATACACTCATCCAGCGATGCCCGGTTGTATTGGATATATAGTATAATAAACCCAATACGAACACGGTAGCGGCGATTAGCGTAGTGCGGACTGTACCCTCACTCACCGGGTTCACAATCGCTTCAAGGTCAGTTTCCGCACTGGTCGCAAAGGTGGCATTGGTGCCATTCGTAATCGTAAACGCACTGATACCGCTTGGTAGCTCAAACTCGTACAAATGAGTGATGCTGCGTCCACTGCCCTGCCGGGTCGAGTTACCCGATACATCGTCAATCGTACTGGCAATCCTGAAGGTGCGTGACCCGGTGCTGACTATCTGCACGGGTACCCCTGCTTCTGACGGATTCATCACCGTCACTTCTCCGCCGCCGATGCCAAAACTAAGATTGGCCCCGTTGTATGAGCGTGGACGAGTCGAATTCACTGCCAAAAAGATGGTTACAACAATCAGTGCTACTGCAACCAGCACTTTCCAATTGACTTTCATCAAGTTTACTCCATTTATGATTGATTTACCATTGAATGTTGAGGTTAGGAATTTGCAGGTATAAACCCACAAGTTCCCAGACATAGCGGGCAACAGGGGAAGCTATCCGCTGAAACGGTAGTTGTATCCCGGGGGCTGTGCTTGATGAGCAGGAGATACCTAAATCGCGCTTAGGCTAGGGCAGAGATTTAACAGGCTTCATCAAACCTGATTTATGAGGAAACAGGTAAGGATAATTTCTATTCGGAAATTCTCCTCTTGGTATTATTCTAACACTATTTGCAGGAAACGTAAAGCGCACCCGCGA
>JAKEEQ010000210.1 GCA_022616515.1 Chloroflexota bacterium
CACCGGTGTCCCGGCGCGATTTTGGCAGCCTTTTATGGAGGCCGGGACACCCTACCCAGGCCGAAGGACGGGTAGCGAGTTTAATCCACTCGCCCCACCGCGTGCGGTGGGGAAGGCGGTGGCGAGTCACGACTCGCCGCATGCGCCACTCTCACGAGCGCCGCCACATATCATCAAGCCCGTCACCGTCTATTTCTTATCCGCCGCCGTACCTGTATCTGAGAAGGAGGAGCCATATGAGCGCCTATCACGACCATCGCCTGCATGTGAATATCACGCAGGCCATGAATGAACACCTGGACCATCTTGCGTCGCTGCGCAAGATCACCAAAGCGGAGCTGGTCCGTCAAGGCTTGCGGTACTACCTGGATGAGCAGGCGGATGTCACCACCAGTCGTAAACATTTCACAAAGTCTTTTCAGCGCCGGTTGGATCACGTTGACTGGCAGCAGTCCGTGCTGCTGCACCTGCTGCTGATGGTGATCCACCTGGTCCTGAAACAAAACGCACCCGGGACCGAGCCAGATATGGATCGTGTACTGGAGATTGCGCTGAACAACAGCATGCAGGACGACTTGCAGACTGTCCTGCACAACGCTCGCTTACACAAACCAAAACCGCCAACAGATTAACGGTCTGTTGACGGTCGGCGAGATGCGATAAATCTCGGAAATGTCCTACTTTGAGAATATCGCATCTCGCCTCCAATGTCTATATGAGGAGGATCAACGATGTATGACAAATTGTTACACGCGGCCCGATCTGATGCCGTCTATGAAGCAGCCCTCGCTTACGGGCAGGCTGGCCTGTCGGTAATCCCGCTGCAGGGCAAGCGCCCTGCTCTCGCTAGCTGGAAGCAGTTCCAGACAACCGCCGCCACGCCCGACATCATCGACGCCTGGCATAAAGCCGGACTGCTCAACAACGTGGGCATTATCTGCGGTGAGGTATCTGGCAAGCTGGTTGTGCTCGATCTGGATGGGCTGGCCGCCTATGCCGCCTTTACTGCCCTTTTCCCGGAGTTAGCCGAGACCTTCACCGTCAAGACCGGCAGTGGACAGGGCTATCATGTCTACTGGCTTGTGGATGACCTGCCTGAGTCAATTAAAGCGATGGACACGCCCATTGGTAATCTGGAGATTTGTGCTAGTGGGCGGCAGGTCGTTGTTCCGCCGAGTGCACATCCCGACAGCGGGCAGCCCTACACTGTTGAAAAAGAACTTGAGGTCAAGCAGGTAGACGACATTGATGCTGTGCTGGAATGGATTGAGTCGTTTAAGACGGTATCTGTTCAACCAGCCACGCCACCAGGTCGCTGGCAGCCGCCGCGTGACCTGCCCGCTGGTGACACAACATTGAATTTAGAAGTGGTCGGTGCTATCGCCCGTCACTTTGAAGGAGAGGGCTACAAGCGCTATGGAGACTGGCTGCATGGGCGCTGCATCTATCCCCAGCGCCATATCAACGGCGACCGTAACCCGAGCTTCGGCTTCAACACAAATTCAGGCTATGGTCACTGCTATCGCTGCGGCACGATACTGGCAAAGGACATCTGTGCTGAGGTTGGTATCCGACCTGACGATTACGGCGGATTGGTGCAGTCTGAGCGGCCTATCATCCGGCTACAGTCTTCTGACGAAGACAATGATACTGTCGAGGTAGAGGAAGAGTCACTAGTCACGCCGAGTATTGCTGACCTCACACTCCCGGACTGGTTGAGCCAGTATATGGACTGGGCAGGCAGCACCGGTAACCAGACCCCGCTCAGCTTCCATCTGGCCGCCGGGTTGTGGCTGCTCTCGACGGCTATTGGCCGTCGTCTGTATGGCGAAGCGCCGTGGGGTGTCAAGCTCTATCCCAACCTGTACCTGATGCTGATCGCCGGTACGACCTACTATCGCAAATCCACCGCCTACAAGCTGGCCGAGCGGATTGCCCGCGACGCCATCCCCCACATGCTGATGCCCACGCCCGGTTCACCCGAACGCTTTCAGGAGGCGCTGTCTGGACGCTTACCATCCAACTTCGACAAGTTGTCCACGATTCAACAGGAACGTTTCAAGAAAGCCCAGCCCTTTGCCGCTCAGCGTGGCCTGCTCAAGGATGAGGTTGCTGGACTGTTCAGTGCCATGAAACGGGATTACATGTCCGGCATGAAAGATCTGCTGATGGAGCTGTACGACTGCCCGGATTACTCAGATAAGGATACGCAAGCTGGCTTGACTATCGTTGAAAACGCCGCGCTGAGTATTCTGGGGGTGACAACTCCTGCCGGGTTATCTGCTTCCGTGACCGATGTCGATTGGGCCAACGGGCTGCTGAGCCGTTTTGCCCTGCTGACCCCCGAACCCAATTATATGGAGCGTCCTGCGCCGAAAGCCTACCTTGATCCGCCACCGATGTTAATTGAGGGGCTGCGCACGCTGCATGAACGCCTGCCCATGCCTGAAACCACAAAGGAAGGACTGAGTAGGCCGTGTGCCCTTAAGGCTGATGTACAGTGCTGGGCCGCCTGTCAGGACTATGGCAACCACCTGCGTCAGCTGGGCAATCCGGAGGCCGACGATGAACTCGATGAACGTCTCAAAGGCGTTTATGGTCGCCTGCATGTGCAGGCATTCAAGGTCGCCCAGCTCATGGCGACCCTCGACTGGTGTGACACTGACCAACCCGTTCCAATAATCACTGAGAAACACTGGCAAACGGGCCGTGATATTGCTGAACTGTGGCGGTTAAGTGCCCATCGCCTGCTGGCGATGCTGGACCAGCGGGGGGATGCCCATCGTGAGCAGACCCTCCAGCGCCGCATGTTGGACGCTTTTAAGAGCGGCGGACGGCTGGGTCGCAAGCTGCGCGACGTGTACCGCAATCTCCATATCCCGGCCAAACAAGCCCGCCAGATTGCCCAGGACCTGGAACGGGCGGGGTTGGTGCTGCAAGTTGAGCTGGATGGAGCCGAAGCTTACGTCTTGCGAAGTTTCATGTCACCTGCCATGTGACAACAGCGACACGCGACTCGGTGACACGAGTCGCATTGTCGCGTGTCGCAGATGCTGTTGGCGAATCGACACGGGCGCGAAGTTGAGGGAAAATGGGTTTGAAATAAATGGAATTTGTGGATACGACCCACCGTAAGGAGACGAGCGATGACCCTGCATCCCCAATTGATCCCCGCCATTCCTGACGACACCCGTGAAGTAGCGCAAGCAGCCTTTCGCAAGGGCAACCGTTACATGCAGATGCGTGACGAATTGGGGACGTTCTTCAACGACGAACAATTTGCCGATCTGTTCCCGACTGTGGGTCAACTGGCAGAGTCCCCCTGGCGGTTGGCCGTGGTGACGGTCATGCAATTCACTGAGAACCTAACCGATCGGCAGGCCGCCGACGCCGTGCGCGCCCGTATCGACTGGAAATATGCACTCAGTCTGGAACTGACCGACGATGGCTTCGACTTCTCGGTGTTGAGCGAGTTTCGTAAACGCCTGCTGGCTAACGGAGCCGAAGCGCGTTTGTTGGAGATCATGCTGGCGGGGTTTCAGGAGCGGGACTTACTCAAAGCAGGTGGCAAGCAGCGCACCGACTCAACGCATATCCTGGCGAATGTGCGCGACTTGAACCGGCTTGAGTTTGTCAGTGAAACGCTGCGTGCCGCCCTCAACGAACTGGCTACCACAGCCCCGGATTGGTTAAAAACGTGGGTGCCTGATGAGTGGTTCAAGCGTTACAGTCGCCCGTTTAGCGAGTATCGTCTGCCACAAAAAGAGGATGAACGCCTGGCATTCGGTGAGCAGATTGGGCGCGACGGGATTGAACTGCTAAGACGGGTCTATGCAGAGACATCTCAACCCCAACTCGGCCAACCACACGCGCTGGCGCAGGAAAGGCAACACACCGCCCGGCGAACGTATCCTGACCTCACCCTATGACACAGATGCCCGGCAGAGCCAGAAACGCGGCAGTCGATGGATTGGGTACAAGGTGCATCTGACCGAAACGTGCGATGATGACGGGCCACACCTGGTCACCCATGTGGAAACCACCCTGGCAACAACAGCGGATAACGATGTGGTCGACCCAATCCATGCTGAACTTGAGCGTAAGGGTTGTGTGCCCGGGCAGCATCTGGTGGATATCGGTTACGGATCAGGCAGGGCTTTTGTGAGCAGTTGGAATGATTATGGGATGGAGTTGTTAGGCCCGGCACGACCAGACATAAGTTGGCAGGCCCGTACTGAAGGAGCCTACGACTTGTCGTATTTCGAGATTGATTTTGCATCGCGAACGGTGACCTGTCCGCAGGGGAATACCACTAACCAATGGTATGAGCGCACAGGTCGTCGAGGCAAGCCTGCCATTTTCGCGCAGTTCCCGACAGCCGTCTGTCGGGGTTGCCCGGTACGCCAACGCTGTACCACCGCCAGGACGGGTCGACAGGTCGGTTTTATTCCCGAAGCGGAGTTCCGTGCCCTGCAAGCGGCACGGGAGCACGGGAGCGCGAGCAAACCGAGGAATTCAGGGAAGCTTACCAGAAGCGCGCGGGGATCGAGGCAACCATTTCACAGGCGGTTGGTGTGCTGGGCATGCGTCGCACCCGTTACCGGGGCTTGGACAAAGTACATCTCCAGCATTTAATGACCGCGGCTGCCATGAACTTGATGCGTGTGCTCGATTGGCTCAGCGGTAAGGAGCGAGCGGCGACACGGGTCTCAGCCTTCGCCCGCCTTGCCGCCGCTTAATTCGATTCGCCAACAGCATCTGTCGCATCTGTCACAACCGACGCGACAAGGTTATTCCAATCTTTCATGAATACAGATTGGGGGCAGATGGCTTATTCAACTGGACCTATATCTCCAATTCAACATGCGTTTAGAGTATGTTGCTTTTTATAAGCCCCAACCTCAGTCTAGTTGATCAGAAATGGTATCCGCCAGCCGATAACCAATGCCAGACTCGGTAAGGATGATTTCGGGTAGCGCCGGATTGACTTCAATTTTCTGACGAAGTTGCGCAAAATAGACCCGTAAATAATGCGTTTCATTCACATATTCAGGTCCCCACACTTCGCGCAGTATTTGGTGATGCGTCAATACCTTCCCAGCATGTTGGATCATAAGCCGCAGCAGAGCATACTCCGTTGGTGATAGCTTAATCGGTTCACCGTTGACAGTAACCAGTCGCTTCGAAAGATCAACCTCTAATGAACCTACTTTGAAGATCTTATCCTCATCATGATTGGGGAGCGCATGACGCTGTGCAACCCTGATACGCGCCATCAATTCTTCCATACTGAACGGTTTGGTCAGATAATCATCTGCGCCACTATCCAGCGCCGAAACTTTATCAATATCAGCATCTCGAACCGAGAGAATAATCACCGGGGTTTTGGTCCGCGCACGTAAACGCCTGAGAACCTCCAATCCATCCATATCGGGCAATCCCATGTCTAAGATAACGAGATCGGGATGAAGTTGTGCTGCTTTGAGTAGACCCTCTCCACCTGTTTCGGTCAAATGCACTGTGTAACCATTGGCCTCCAGGCTAATCTGCAAGAAGCGACGAATTTGAACTTCGTCGTCAATGATCAGAACAACCGCACTCATAGTTCTGCCTCACGAACTGGCGGCGGGTCGCCATTCAGTGGCAATGACACTACAAAAGTAACACCACCATCAGTGTTGTTCTTTGCAGTTAGCATCCCGCCATGTGCTTCAACTAGACCTCGCGCGATGGACAGCCCTAATCCTGTCCCGCCGGTTGCTGAACCGGGAGCGCGGTAGAATTTATCAAAGATTCGTGCTAAATGCTCTTCGGCAATTCCAGGCCCTCGATCTGAGATGTTAATCCGCAAACTATCATGGGAGCGCTGTACTTGGATAATCACTTCAGTGTCTACCGAGGTATGGTGACAGATATTATCCAACAGGTTTACCAACACCTGTTCGATCAACCCAAAATCAACCGAGATCAGCGGCAGGTCAGGTGGCAGTTGAATATCCATTGGATGATCCGCCAGACACCCTTTCAGCCGACTGACGGCGACACCGATAATGTCACCCACGTCGCACCATTCGCGCTTTAGTGTCAGCCGTCCACTCTCCAATCGTGACATGTCCAGTAAATTTTCGACAAGGCGGTTCAGGCGATCCGCGGCGGACTGAATGTCTCTGGTTAGTTCCATGCGTGAAGTCTCATCACACCCAGTTATGGGATCAAGCAAGCTGCTGGCGGCTCCGGCAATGGTCGCGATAGGTGTACGCAGTTCATGCGAGATGGAATTGAGCAGTGTTGTATAGAGCCGCTCCGACTCGCGCAGCATCATCGACTGTTCAGCCGCTTCATCAAGCATCTCACGCTCGACCACCAGCGAAATCTGGCTGACAAAGGTTTGCAGCAGCACTTCCTGGTCGAAAGTCAATCGCTCTCGGCTTCGTGGACGAATCCCGATAACACCAACCGTTCGATCTGGTGTCAAAAGCGGTAAGGGAATGAGCGCAATGATCACCAGTGCATTAAAGAGAATGGCACTCTGGGGCGATGACAACCGCATAATGTTTAAGTCGGCGAGTGGCCCTGACTCGTTCGAGTTAAGTGCATAAAGGCTGGCAAACAGGGCAGGCAGAATAGCGAAATATTTGGCGACACTGAAGGTGGTCAGTGCCCCGCGTGTCATTAACAACTGCTTGCCGATTTCCACTACTTCGATGAGTTTGGTCGGGTCGCTGTCCAGGTCAACCATATTACTAGCTTCACGGGCGGCCTGAGTTGCCGTGGTCAGGATGGTCACATGAGCAGGCTTCCAATGTCTTTAGGTGTTTCCACAGCCTTCTCCTCGATAAGTCCTATAATTTCACGAATATTAGCAGAATTGAGTGGCTGTTTCTCATCGACGGTGTAGAGATAACAATTGTGCAACTGATGTCTTAGTTGCCAGAGGCGAAACTTTCGCCATAGGGAAATACGAGTTCTGGGAATATGAGCAAATAGGACACGGGCATCAAGTTGTTGTGTAGCTTGGGCCAGTGCATCCATCAAAGAAATAAATTGCATGGGTTGAACCGTGTACTCAACGCCATAATCTTCCGCGACGGCTGTGTACTCTTTTATGTTTTGGTATTCGCTGTTGGTTAGTAGTGGGACGCCCCATCCTAGTAAGCCAGGATTGTTCGCCAGCACACAACGCAACAGGACGATGTTGCCATCAATCCTCCGCGCCAGTGCACAGGCCAGGTGGGTGGCTTCCATAGTCCATTGGTGGTCAGAAATTTGTACAATAATCGTTTCCATATTTCATTCTCGAGGTTGCCTCTATCTATAACTAAGATAAACTCTGCGGTATCAAGATTGGGCAAAGACTTCCTGATAACCCGTAAATGTCTCGTTAAAACTTCAATTAGGACTGACAAAACGGTAACCAACACCCGGCTCATTGATAATATAGCGAATGTTAGGCGATGGGTTTTCCTGGAGTTTTTTGCGGAGTTGGTTAATGAATACACGCACATAGTGATGTTTTTTGCTGTATTCTTTGCCCCATACTTCTGACAGGATCATGCGGTGGGTAAGGACTTTTCCGGGGTTACTAGCCAGTAAATGCAATAGATTATATTCGGTTGGTGTTAAATGCACTTCCTCACCCTGCACCTTTACTACACGATTCGCCAGATTGATATAGAGATTCCCTACCTCAATTTCGGCATGGGGGTTGGTGATAGACTCAACGGCCACACGACGAATGATGGCCTGCATTCGTGCTTCAAGTTCCTTAACACTGAAAGGTTTAGTCAAATAATCATCAGCACCTGTATGGAGTGCCTCCACCTTTGTTTTGACGTCGTCAACCACAGATAACATGATAACTGGCACTTTTGACCATTCACGCAATTTACGGCAGACTTCCAGGCCATCAGGCTGGCTCCCCAGTAAAATATCAAGGATCACCATGTCGGGATTTTCTTGAGCAGCCTGAGTAATCGCATCTTTGCCGTTAGAAGCGGCGAGAACCTCATACCCATAACCTTCCATTGCTATTTTCAATTGTTTGCGTATCTGCGGTTCGTCATCTACGACCAATACTTTCAACTTCACGTTGACTGATCTCCTTTTGATCAAAAGGATCCTCATACGATAGAGTCGGCGCGATTGCCCCGCGAAGTTTTTGCCCATTCCTACCCAACAAACGAAAGCATTAAGTAAGAAACGTCATATCGTTCAAGGTGCAGGACTTTAATTACACTCATCGTTAGAATCGCTCTGGACATACCCTGGTGATTATTAAGCCTACACCTTATGTCCCTTCTGCATTACGAGATACTTCCAATTATTCCAGAGTTCCAATCAACGTAGTCTCAGAAATCCTGTCAAAGCAATAAAGAAACTATCAGGGTAGACAGAATAAGGCGCAAAAAATTGTCTGTAAGAAGAAATTGTTTCCAGTCCAATGATGCCCAGCATGATCGTTGTCGTCCAAACCTCTATCGGAGAACATGGTTATAATGTTGTAAGGTGGGTCGTCTTCTGGATACGTTTCAATAAGTTGAATCCGTACCTGACAACGTCAGGAAGATTGAGTCAGGGATGAATTGCATGTTCAGTTGGCACCCTGACACCCATTGCCCCAAAAGCCGCATTATCCTGATACGAGGTCAAAACGTCTCTTTCAACAAGTGTTTTTATTAATTCCATATGGTTATTGCTCTAATTTTTACACTCTCTTGATCTCCGGTCCTATAGACTAGGAACGTACAATCAGTTGCTACACTCGGCAAGCAAGCTTTGTGTTGATCTCGTAACAGACTGATAACTTTTTGTGTAATGAGAAAAACCATTGATCTCAACAAAATGTAAACGATGAATCAATCACAGCGATTAAAAGCGATTAAATACAGAACGATCTATTACACAAGTGAGCAATCACTATGCCCAACGAACATGATGAAATTCAATCGCCGCGTCGGCAAGATGAGCAAGAGCTTCCAGCAAATGCCCTGCACGACACATATGCCGCCCAGCAGGCCCTGTTTGAAGCGCAACCACGAACCGTCCAGCACTTTCTAGAGATGCAAGCGCGGATGGTGGCTGAGGCCCTGCGCCAGGATACCTCTCAGTTACGCTTCAATCTACCCGATCACGTCGCCCTTGATACATCGGGTCAAACCGTACCCGTGCCCGCCCAATTTCACCAACAAACGGTGGGTGGATTGATAACCAGTGTGAGGGGCGCGGATATTCGATCTACTTTTCGCCATCATCTCATCGAACTAGAAAATGCTGACGAACCATCTGTTGCCGTCGCCGCCCAACTGCTTCGCCATGCCACTGCCATACACATGGTTTACGACATGCTTCCATCGGGGCGCTCCGTAAAGTATGTCACGGCAGAGGGTGAAGAAATCCCGACTCTGCCTGCTGAGGACGAAGCAATGGCCCAATCTGCCATTGCTGCCGAGACAGACGCGATTGCTGAAGAAGGTACACCTGAAGAACGTGGTGAACTGGTTGTGCCTTATGTTCCAGCCGCGCGACGCTTTTACCTTCCCCAGTGGGTCGCCTTTGATGAAGAAGGACATATCTTAGTTACGTCTACTCAGGCAGCCGAGGCGCATATTGCATCAATGCAGCAGTTTATCAATGTATTACACGCGGCGGTGGCATTAGCGCCTTACATGGTGGCTGATGGAGAGTATCAGCGTAAACGGTATGGCATTCTGGGACAATTGATTAACCAGGGGCGTGCCCTTGCCCTCTACCAGACCACAGAAATTATCGACACGATTAAACGCCGTGCGGCAGCCAATGATCTGAATCGAGGGTTGAGCCTCAGTCTACCTTATTTTGACGATCAGACACTTCAAATGAAGATGCACGATTTCGTTGTCATTCCGGCTGGGCGAATCATGTTCGTCCCGGCTCTGGTGGTACGTGCTGTGCATGAGGAACAAGCTAAGGTTGCTCAGGATACACGACTGAGCACCTCAACGCGCAAGTACCTGTTGAATGAGCTACAAGAACTGGGCGAGGCTATTGCTAAACGACCAGGTTCCAACACGATATCGGGGTAAACCGGCATGTCCATTATCTCAATTCTACTTTTAGCGATCTTTATATACCTCGCCTGGAAAGCTGCGCCACGCGAAAAAACGGAGGATGAGCACGTTCACGGTGCGGGTCAAATCGGTCTGCTGGCGGCAGTAGCTCTGTTTGGTGTTGATTATTTCACATCCTACTACTACGCTACGGGTGAAATGCTGCACGTCCTGCATCCTTATGATCTCCAGAAGTACGGATACTTTACTGCTGCGGTCATTGCGCTTGTCAACATCACTTTCGGTGGACTTTACATGTACTCACTTGGCCCGTTCAATGAAGGTGGTGGATCGTACACCGCTTCCATGCGTTACCTGTGGCCGACCCTGAGTCTCATTGTGGCGATCACGCTCGTCGAAGATTACATCCTGACCATCACGGTCTCCGCGCTATCTGGCGGTGATCAGTTGTTATCCATTCTGGGTTTATATGGTCACAACTGGGTGTACCATTTCTTGCTCGGTGCTGCACTGGCGGCTGTCACATGGTATCTCACCATTCGAGGGCGCGGCGAGTCTGCCAAAATTGTTTTTACATTAATAGGCACTTTTGTCCTAATGACATTAACAATGTTGATTGGTCTCATTATTGCCCATTTAGGCGATGTCCCTGCTAAAGCAATCGAGGAAATCCCACCACACGTTTCATTCTGGGAAGCGTTATTCCACTTACTCACGGCTTCTATGAAAGGCATGGTTGCTCTTACTGGATTGGAAGCAATATCCAATGGTGTTCAGTTCTTCAAAAACGAAGATTCCGGCTTTGTAAAATGGGGGAAGAAACGATTACCTCGGCTAATGGGGTTGTGGGATTTTTACAGTGGTAAGTCTGGCATTGGGCGCTTTGTGCAGACATCGTTTCTATTCTATGGCGGATTGACCACCTTTTTCTTGACTGCTTTTGCCTTGCGCTTCAACGTCTTTGATGGCGACTTTGGTCGTACACTGGTAGGTAATCTGGCTTACGTTGGATTCAACGAAATCCCAGGCGGGATCATCCTGTTCTGGGGGTATCAGATTCTGGCCGTGCTGATGCTGTCCGCTGCTTCCATGACTGCATTACAGGACGCACAGGCAACCGAGTGGCGTGATGTCGCCATCGGCGAGATCCCAGAATTCATTGTCCGTCGCGATTCACGCGGCACTTTCACTCGGTCTGTGACATTTACCTTTATCGCTGCCGTGGTCATCATGTTACTTGTCCGTGGGCAGACCACTCACGCCATTCCCTTTTACACGATTGGCGTTTTCCTGCCAATCACCGCAATGGGGTTGGCGATTCGCAGACATATCCTGAGCCACTATACAGGTCGTAGACGCAAGTGGGGTGCGAGGGCTGCTGGCTTCTCTGCGACGCTTTCTATGCTTGTGTTCCTGGGCCAGATTTTTGGCAAGTGGGAAGAAGGCGGCTGGATTCGGTTAATCACTTTCACTACCCTATTCATAAGTGCTCATCTGGTTCTGATCTCACCCTTAGGGTACCGCGATCCTCGTTCCATTCACCGCATCGTCCGTGAGAAAGCCCGTGTGCAGGGAGGTATGGGTTCCATCGTTGAATGGCAAGCGCTCAAAATGCAGGAATACCGGTATGCGTTACTCGTTGGCATCGCCCGCTTCTTCGAGTTGTTCGGTGTTCGCCGCCCTGTTCGATACGAGAAACCGATTGAAGCAGGTACTTACGATCATGCCCTCCACCCTGACCATCCTGAGGCACCATCCTTTCTCGAACAGTACCTGCCAATGCAACCAGAACCTGCATCTGGAGACAATCCAACCAATCCCACAGCGCCTGACGAGTCATTGTCTTCTATAGAGGATGAGTCTTCAAAACCTGACTGATAGGTTTCTACGATGAGAGCTTCTGCTGTTCATGCACTTCGTCCTGGCGAAGTCTACGCTGCACTTGATACCTCGCTGGAGGGATTATCCTCCAGTGAGGCTGAAGCACGGCTGCGTCTCTATGGTCTCAATGCACTACCGGAGCCACCTCAATCGCCACTCTGGCAAAAATTTCTGGGACATATCGCGCACCCGATGGCCTTACTTATGTGGGGGGCCGGGCTGCTCGCCCTGCTGCTGGGGCATCCAGCCCTACCCTGGGTGATTTGGTTAGTGGTTTTAATCAACGCTGTGTTCTCATTCTGGCAGGAATATCGTGCACAGCAGGCAGTAACTGCACTCTCGCACCTTCTGCCCAGCTACAGCCGTGTCGTCCGTGATGGGCAGGAGGTGCTGATTCTGGCTGACCAGGTAGTACCAGGTGACATTCTGGTACTCGCACAGGGCGATAACATTGCGGCAGATGCGCGGGTGGTGGAGCAATATGGCCTTCGAACCAACCAGGCTGCACTGACCGGCGAAGCGTTGGCATCCACCAAGACAGAGCAAGCCTCGCTGCGGGAAGGACTGACTGAATTGGAGAAACCCAATCTTGTGTTTGCGGGCTCATCGGTTGTCTCTGGTACAGGGCGAGCTGTCGTGTTTGCCACAGGAACACTCAGCCAATTTGGCCGCATCGCTCGCTTGACACAAGCCGTGGAAGAAGTACCCAGTCCTCTCGAACAGGAAATTACGCGGCTGACCCGTATCATATCGGTTATAGCTGTCATTATCGGGCTGGTTGTATTGGGTGTGGGCATTGCGGATATTGGCATTGCCCGCACCGAGGCACTTTTACTCGCCATCGGCATTATTGTTGCTATGATGCCGGAAGGACTGCGCCCGACACTGACACTCTCGCTGGCTATCGCCGTGCAGCGACTGGCAAGACGTGAGGTGCTGGTGAAACAACTGGCAAGGGTGGAGACACTTGGTAGAGTTTCAGTTGTTTGCACGGATAAAAGTGGAACACTGACTCATAATCAGATGACAGTACGTGAACTATGGGTCGCTGGTCGGCGTATACATGTTTCCGGCGCAGGCTATAAGCCAAAAGGTACATTTAGCCCCGCCAACACGGATGGGATGCCATCGGAAAGTGACCTGGCAACCGCACTTACCGTGGCGATGCTATGTAACAATTCGCGTTTACTTCCACCAACGGCAGATCGTCCGCGTTGGTCATCCATCGGCGATCAGACAGAAGCCGCACTGCGAGTTTGCGCTCGCAAAGCAGACCTTAGCGAAAAGACTCTCAATGCGACCTATCCCCGCGTCCACGAACTACCTTTTGATGCGAGGCGCAAGCGGATGAGCACGATTCATCTCAATGGACAGAGCGAGGTTGCTTTTGTGAAAGGCGCATTAAAAGAAGTCCTGGCGCGGTGCAGTTATGTGTTGATGGATGGCAAAGTGCGCCCACTGGATGCTGACATCACTGCCCAGATTCTGTCAACCAATGACCACTTTGCCCGGCAAGCATTACGTGTCTTAGCCCTTGCCTCTCGTGAACTACCGCCGCGCGATGGTCCTTATACGCCGGAGAACGTTGAGCAAGACTTGACGTTTCTGGGTCTCGCGGCCATGACAGACCCACCGCGCAAAGAAGTCGCTGCTGCGATGCAAACTTTTCGTGAAGCAGACATCCGCGTCGTGATGATTACAGGGGATTACGGGCTAACCGCAGAATCAATGGCCCGGCGGCTCGACATGCTGCATACGAGTAGGCCGCAAATTTTGACAGGGGCCGATCTGGATACCATGTCCGATGCTCAGCTAGTAGAGGCGCTATCCGAGGAAGTGATCTTCGCCCGAGTCGCACCAGAACACAAATTGCGCGTGGTTGCAGCCTTTCAGCAACGTGGCGATGTTGTAGCCGTCATCGGCGATGGTGTGAATGATGCACCGGCCCTGCGCAAAGCCAGTATTGGGGTAGCGATGGGCCGTGTTGGTACAGACGTGGCTCGTGAAGCAGCGGACATCATCTTGACGAACGATAACTTCGCTGCCTTAGCCAGTGCTATCGAAGAAGGACGTACCATCTTCGAGAACATCCGCAAATCCATGACCTATATCCTGGCGAGCAATATCCCGGAGATCATGCCCTTTATCCTCACAGCACTGCTGAATATCCCGCTTGCCCTCACTGTTGCACAAATTCTAGCAATTGACTTCGGTACAGACCTCTTGCCTGCTTTAGCATTGGGAGTCGAACGTCCAGAGCCAGACGTGATGGCCCGTATGTCTCGTGTTCGAGTGCCGCGTCTCGTGGATCGTAGCCTGATCGCCCGCGCCCTGTGGCTCGGTGGACTTGAAACTGCGTTGTGTTACATTGCGTTTGCAGCCGTGTACCTCGCGGCGGGCTATTCTGTCATACCGGGCCTGCCAATTCCCAATTGGTTTGTGCTCCCCAGTAGTCTAGCAGATTCATCTGAACAGGTGTATATTCTAGCGACAACCGTGTTTTTTGCAGGTGTCGTCATGGCACAGGTTGGCAATGCTTTCACCTGCCGCCGCGAAACACCGGGTGTGCATCATCTGGGCTGGTTCAGCAACCCCTTTTTGCTGACAGGGATCGCTTTCGAGATATTACTCGCGCTGGCACTGATTCACGTGCAACCTCTGGCAGCATTGTTTGGTCACGTGCCACCACCGCCAGTTGTCTGGTTGGGTTTGATAACTTTTGGGCCAGTGCTTTATATGCTTGATCGCCTTCGTAAGAGTCTCGCCTTTTATCGGGCGCGTTCGTTGAAAGGAGATATATCGGCATGAACGTGGTGATTATGGGCTGTGGGCGAACTGGTGAGCAGCTTACTTTGCTGATGCTGGATCAGGGCCATCATGTCGCTGTCATCGACCAGGATGCAGCGGCCTTAGCACGCCTCCCGTCACACCCGCGCTGTCAGATTGTGCGGGGTGTTGGTTTTGACCGCGATGTGCTGCTAAAAGCTGGGATTGAAGAGGCAGAAACCTTCGCCGCAACGAGCCGATCCGACAATGCCAACATTGTCGCCGCGCGGATTGCGCATAACGTCTTCCGTGTGCCGCGTGTAGTTTGCCGCCTACAAGATCCTCATAAGGTCGAAATTTACCAACGCCTGGGACTGATTAGCATCTCTCCGGCCCATTGGGGGGCACAGCGAATCAATGAGCTTCTCACTCATGCGGATTTAGCACCTGTAATGACATTTGGAAATGGAGAAGTGACGTTAATGGCCGTCGAAATGCCAGTTACCTTTGCCGGGCGGCTAGTACGAGATTTTACAGTGCCTGGCGAGGTTAACGTCGTCGCCATCACACGCGGTAAGATGGCCTTCGTACCAACGACTGGCACAGAGTTGCGTGAGGGCGATATTCTACATCTCGCCGTACTCGCCACAGCGATGGAGCGGGTCGAAATGCTCCTGGGAGGTCATTAGAATGTTCGCGATTGTTGTAGGTGGCGGAAAGATTGGGATGCGGGTTGCCTCTTTACTCTTAAACGAAGGCCATGAAGTTAAGGTGGTCGAGATGCGCCCGGATGTACTGGAGCGCCTTCGCGATGAAATACCGCTTGAATCGATTGTGGCAGGGGATGGTACTGATCCGCATTTGCTAGAGGTAAATGATATTCGCCAGGCGCAGGTGGTGGCAGCGCTAACCGGCGAAGATGAAGCAAACCTGGTAGTCGCGATGCTGGCTCGCTTCGAGTTTCGTGTGCCGCGCGTGATTGCACGTATCAACAATCCCAAAAACGCCTGGGTCTTTACACCAGCGATGGGTGTCGATGCTGCTCTGAATCAGGCCGATATTCTAGGCAAACTGATTCTGGAGGAGATGTCTTCAGGAGAGATGATGACCCTTCTCAAACTCAAGCGAGGGGAATATTCGATCATCGAGGAAAAAGTTCATCCTGCTTCAATGGCCGCCGGTCGCGCTGTACGAGATCTCGATTTCCCAGCCGAATCGACGCTCATTGCTGTGCTTCGCGAAGGCGAGTTAATTGTTCCACACGGAAATACGGTACTTCAGCCCGGCGATGAGGTGTTGGCTATTGTTCATCATTCAGGGCTTAGTAAGTTGGCCGCGCTGCTCGAACATCACTCTTAGGGACAAGCGAGAAGTTTATATAGGGTTGTGTATCATCACTAATATACGCCACTTTCAGGGCAGGGCGTTCAGGGAGTCAACACATTTGTTTTGATAGACACATCCCACGTAAGTCAATCCATGTGAATGAATCAACTTCGTATTTTCGGCAGTTAAATTCTCTAAATCCAAATGCAATGTGATTGGTCAATAACCAAGTGCATTCAGATTAATTCTGTTGGATGTGATGCCACTGCGATGCGGTTTCTTTCTGTGTATACCCAGCAAAACTTATCTGAATGCACTCAGTAGCTTGTCCAGTTAAAGACAGGCAATCGAGCTATTTCTACAGCCATGATTTTATCCCTATAATCCCTCTTTTGTCAGAACGGGGTAAAATAAGGGCAGTAACCACTCACTGA
>JAKEEQ010000211.1 GCA_022616515.1 Chloroflexota bacterium
GCTGCCAAGCGTCTGGTAGATCGCAGCGACCGGCAGGCCAGATTGGTATTACAGCGTGTTTTGGATAACGGCACTGGTCCGGCCCGCGCCAATATCGCCCGCCACTTATACGGGCTGACATGGTTTTCCGCCCAACCCATGTTTGAACAGGCGTTTGTCGATGAGGATTACCGCGTCCGGGAAGGCGCGGCCTATTCCCTGTGTACGATGGGGACCCTTGAAGCGTACCAGTTTTTGATTGACAAACTTCAGCATGAAACCAACGATCACGTATTGGGTGCTCCGGCGATGGAATGGGGATTGCACAGCAAGCATGACCCGCTGGCGGTTGAAGTCCTCAAAATGAGCCTCAAGTCGGGCGATGCCGACATCCGCGCCAAAGCAATGGAGGCTTTCAGTACCACCGAAACCCGCGCCGCCATTGAACCTGTCCGCGACACGATGCTCAACGACCCGGATGAACATGTCGTTTATCACGCTGCCTTGAGTTATGTGGAACTGCTCGAATCCGAGTGCGTTGAGGATTTCGCCCGATGGTTCACCACCATCACTGACCCTGACCGCCTGAAAGCCATGCTGCGCGGTTTTTTCCACGCCACCAATTATCGCCATGTGGACGTATCGGGCAGTACCCATATTGACGCGCTAATTGATGCGCTGCAACTCGTCATGCAGCATCCAGCTACCAAAGTTCGCTGGCAGGGAATCTGGTGTCTGGCCTGGATGAAAAGCGACCGCACTCCGGCCATCATCAAGGTCCTCTACAATGCCGAAGCCGACATTGAACTCAAAGCCCACTTCTTGAACGTGGCCGTCAATTTGATGTCACAGGACAGCGACAAACTGCTGGAAAATGCGCTGGCAAGCACCGAAGAACGCCTGCGTCGCGAAGCCTTACAACTTGTGGAAAATTTCAATAATGCACCGGATACTGCACTGCCCCATCCATGACATTCAATCAGGTTATAATCCGGGTGATAAAAATTAGCGTTAACGCGCCAATCAGTGACGTGATAATCGCATTGACAATCTCGCCACCACCGAGATTGATGTTTAGCAGATCAAGGACAAATCCGCCTACAAATGCGCCAAGGACGCCAATAAGGATGTTGCCGATACACCCATAACCTTTACCCTGCGAAATTTGCCCGGCCAGCCACCCGGCAATTAAACCAACCAGCAAAAACACCAGTATGTTCATTGTGACACCATTCTCCTACGAAATGATAATGTCGTTGGTGAGTGATTTTATTTTTGACGGACAGCATGTATGGCATCCGTCAGCCGCATCACCCTATCAGCCAAAGCGTTATCACCACCATAATCTCTAGTACACAATACGAAACATAGTACTGTCAGGTTACAGATAGTATCGCACATTTGTGACAATGCTGTAGAATATCTATCCGGCATTTCAAGGAAAGGAATTCTTATGACTGAAACACTCTATCTGACCGATTCCTATCTCAAAGAGTTTGACGCTGCCGTGACCGCCATTGACGAGGATAATCACGCGGTCATCCTCGATAAGACAGCTTTTTATCCCGGCGGCGGTGGTCAAAACCCAGATTCGGGCAAACTTGTCGCTGGCGATTCGGAATACGTCGTCAAACGCGCCAAAAAACAGGGCGATGCCATCATTCACATGATAGAGGGAGATGATCTGCCCGCCGCTGGAACGCAGGTTAAAGGCATCATCGATTGGGGCAAACGCTACGAAGCCATGCGTACCCATACCGCCATGCACATTCTGTGTGGCGTCATCTGGCGCGATTTTGAAGTAAGCGTCACTGGTGGGGATATGGGCTATCTTGAAGGCCGCATGGATTTTGAATTTGACGAACTGAGCCGCGAAACTATTGCGGAGATTGAAGACGCCATCAATGCTGAAATCGCAGCAGGCCGTGATGTGAAAGTTGATATGCTACCGCGCGAAGAAGCCTTCCAGATTCCCGACCTCATCCGCACCAAAATCAACCTGCTCCCGGAAGGCATCAATGAAGTGCGTACCATCGAAATCGTCGGACTGGACTTGCAGGCGGATGGCGGCACCCATGTGCATAACACATCCGAGGTAGGCAAAATCCGCATAACGGATTATAAAAGCAAAGGAAAAGGTAACAAGCGTTTATACATCAAAATCGAGGATTGATATGCGTATTGCCATCATCGCCGACATTCACAGCAACTATCCCGCCCTGCAAGCCGTGTTAGCCGACATTGATACTCAGGATGTAGACGAGATTCTGGTGGCGGGCGATGCCATCAACGGCGGTCCCAATCCCCGCGAAGTGCTGGATGTAATTTACGAGCGAAATCTAAAAACGGTCATCGGCAATCACGAGGAGTACGTCTTAACTATACGCACTCCTGGTCACGAATTTCCGCCCGAATGGGGAACATCTTTCTGGACGCTGGACCAACTCACTCACGAAGACATAACCTTCATCGAAAATTTACCCGCTTCATTGGTTGTAGGTGATATGGCAGTCTTTCATGCCTCTCCAAAAAGCCTTTCCCATAGCATTTATCCCGATTCAACCGAGGATACACTGGCGGACCTGTATGGTAAGGTTGCACAATCCGTGATTATCACCGGCCACACTCATCTGCCCTTTGTGCGGCAGTGGGGCGATAAGGTAGTCATTAATCCCGGCTCGGTTGGCATGTCGCTTGATGCTAATCCCATGCCCTCTTATGCCATCCTGACATGGATTGAGGACCGCTTTCTCATCCAGCATCGCCGCGTGAATTATGATTATCGTGTACTCACCGAAAATTTTGAAAAGTCGGGCCTGTTTGAAAGCCCACAGCGCTATTTCGCCCGCGTCTTTCACAAACAAATGCTGACCGGGCTGGCGTATATTACACCCTTGGCCCGCACCGTCCTTGCGTTGGAGGAAAGTGGCATACCACTCGCTGAAGCCCTGCCGACCGTAGACCTCGACGCACTCCATCCGAAAATCGACTACTGGGCAGACTAACGATGCGATTGGCAGTTCTGGCAGACATTCACGGTAATCTTCCCGCCTTTGAAGCAGTCATCGCCGACCTTGAACGTTACGGTGTGGATGATGTCATTATCAACGGCGATATGATTAACGGTGCGCCCTTTCCACTGGAAGTGCTGGAGATTATCTACCAGCGTGGCTGGCATGCCGTTCTTGGCAATCACGAAGAATACATGCTCTCATGCAGTGACCCGGATTGCAAGGATTACCCTCGTGACTTGTGGCAAAATTTCTACTGGACCCATGACCGCCTTCGCCCGCAAGATTTCGCCTTTTTACGCAGGTTGCCCGCTACCCTTGCAGTCGATAACCTGCTGTTCATGCACGGCACACCGCGCCGCCTCAATTACAGCGTCCTACCAAGTACCTCAGACGAAATCATTGAAAACCTGTATGGTCAGATTGACCACCGCTACATTATCACGGCCCATACCCATATCCCGCTGGTGTGCCAGTGGCGCGACAAAATCATCCTCAATCCCGGCGCGGTCGGTATGTCGTTCGATGGCAACCCCATGCCTTCCTACGCCATCCTCACACGTCACCGTGATGATTGGCTGATTGAACACCGCCGTGTTATCTACAATCCTGAATACGTGCGAAGCGCGGCACAGGAGCGCGGCTTGCTGGAACTGGATGTGTTTTCGCTGAATACTATTGAGCAGATTTTGACCGGCAAACCCCGTATGCGCTCGTTGATAAACCAGATTTATGCCCACCAGCATCACTCCAACCTGAGCCTTGTCGATGCTGTTGCCGCGGTAGACAGTGATCTCGTGGAACCGGATGATGACTACACTTTTGCCACTCGCCGCCCGTGGGATGAGCGCAAATTCAAGCAGATAGGCGAATGAAATTAGCCATACTTGCTGATATTCACGGCAACCTTCCCGCGATGGAGGCTGCCCTTACTGATATTGATCGCCTCGGTGTTGACCGGATAATCGTGAACGGTGATCTTGTGAATGGCGGACCATTCTCGCGAGAAGTTCTGGACATCGTTTATGCCAGAGACCTGCCACTCATTCGCGGTAACCATGAGCAGTACATCATCAATTTTCATCACGACCCGGCGCAGTTTCCTCTCCCGCAGTGGCATCCGGTGCACTGGACCCACCAGCAGCTCAACTGTGACGATATTGCATTTTTGGAGCGAACGCCTGAATCCATTGAATTTGAAAACCTGCTGATTGTTCACGGCGCACCCGGCAGGTTAAGCGGGGGCATTATTCCCAGCACGGCGGCTGACGAACTGGCTGAACGATATGCTGACGTGCCGCAGCGATTTCTCATTACCTCCCACACCCACTTACCGCTGACCGTATGCTGGCAAGATAAACTGGTTGTCAACACCGGGGCGGTTGGCGCGTCTCTGGACGGCAATACCGCCGGGTCATATGTTCTTGCCACGCAGTGCGGCTGCACATGGACCATTCAACATCGGCGCGTGGCCTATGATATCCGGCAGTTTGAAATCGCGGCGCAGGAACGTGGTTACAGCACCAGCACTGTTGCCCGGTTGCATGTCCGCGAAGTTATCACCGCCAACATCTATCTGTATCCCTATCTCAGACGCTTACATAGACTTGGCCTCTCATTTCCCAACGGTGAACAACAATTTCCCGCCGAGGAAGCCACTGCTGACCTTAGTTATGGACATCCCGCCTGGACTCTGTAGCACTTCTCTATCTCCCGTATCTTTACAGGTGAACGATGCCACTGGGGATGAGCCTTAATTGGGGAGGAGATTTGATTTATACTCCCTACGTCAACTTCCCACCACATCAGGTTATTTGTTTTTGACACTTTAATTATGGTAATCTCCATTTCGATGAGTCAGTTTTGAAAGGACAGCATGTTGAAATCTGTCAAGCTGCTTCTACTGTTTTCAATATTGTTTGCGTT
Organism: Chloroflexota bacterium; assembly: GCA_022616515.1. Taxonomy (GTDB): domain Bacteria; phylum Chloroflexota; class Anaerolineae; order Aggregatilineales; family J027; genus JAKEEQ01. The sequence continues at coordinate 4,917 of JAKEEQ010000211.1, forward strand.
GATGCCGTCAACGGATGTGCCAATCATCGCTCAAGGCAACCAGAAGACGGTCGGCGTAATTCGTGGTTCTACAGATGGATATACGCTGTTTAAAGTAGCTGCAAGCCATGAGGTCTATCTTATCAATGGCGAAGGACGTATCGTCAACGAGTGGGCAATCGAGGAACCGGCTCGCGATGCAATTTTGCGCGAAAATGGTAACCTCGTTGTATCCTATGATCCCTCGAAAGAGGCACAAGCAAGACTTGAATCCACTTATGCTCAGTTCTCGGAATATACCTGGGAAGGTGATCTGGTCTGGACCTATGAATTTGATCTGGGTGCTCAATATCAGGTTCACCACGGGGTAGAGGTGTTACCCAACGGGAACATCATGTTTATCGCCTGGGATTCTAAGACCCGTGCAGAAGCGATTGCTATGGGACGAGACCCTGAAAATTTGGGCAACACCCTGTGGCCTGATGTTATTTTTGAATATGATCCGACACAAGACACCATCGTCTGGGAATGGCACGCATGGGACCATACCGTTCAAGATTTTGACCCCGATTTACCAAATTATGGTGTCGTCAGCGAAAATCCTCATAAAGTTGATGTCAACTTTTATGAACCGAGTTCGAGTATTGGTGATTGGATGCATACCAATTCGATAGACTACCACCCTGACTTGGATCAGATCGTTATTAGTGTTCGTGAATTTCACGAAGTCTGGGTGATCGATCATGGTACTACTACCGAAGAAGCAAAAGGCCCAGCCGGAGATCTGCTGTATCGCTGGGGTAATCCTCGCGCCTATAAACGGGGAACTGAAGATGACCGCCAGCTATCGTTTCAACATGATGCGCAGTGGGTACCCGGCGGCTACCCGGGTGAGGGCAACATCATCATCTTTAGCAATCGTCACAATTCTGCTTCAACCCTGCGCATGCAAGCTGAAGAAGACTTGGACGGCGAAGATTATTCAAAAATCGTCGAATTCACGCCGCCCCTGCAACCCGATGGGACCTACTTGCTTGAGGATGATAAAGCCTTCGGTCCAGAGACTCCAACATGGACGTATGGCGAAGACCCGGATGACGCCAACTTTTATTCACGGGCTGAATCAGGTGTTCAACGTTTGGCGAATGGCAACACTTTGATTATCAAGAGTTTCGATGCGGTGATATTGGAAGTGACCCCCGATGGTGAAGTCGTTTGGCGATATGTACCGCCATTTAATGGGGCGTATAGTGTCATGGATAGTTCAAATCCAATTCCAGTACTATTCCGGGCACGTCAATATCCACCCGATTATCCCGGCTTTGCTGGACACGATTTGACTCCGGGAGACACGATTGAAGCCATAGCTAATTCTTCACCTGATAGACCAGCTCGGTTTGCGACCAATCAGGTGCTTCAAGCTGCCTTAACGGACGACCGCCCTGTCCATTATTTCGTGTATGTTCGGGATCGGACCGAAGTTGTTACCATTACCCTGACATCACTTGACGAACAGGGTTCAGTCGAACTAAACGCAGTTGACCCGGACAACTTTAGATCATTCGTAGATCCCGAAACGGGCAATACTAAATATCTTGCCATTCCCGGTCCCAACTACTTTACGGTGAGTGCAGATGCGCCAATTCAGTACAAATTAACATTAACTAGCGACGGTGATTTATTTGAAAATGTTGACAGTGGAGTGCTACGTGTCAATTATGGGGATAACTTTACCAATTACGTCACAACCAGCGCTCCAACCGATACGTTTGTTTTTTGGGCGCTTGCCGGTGACGTTATTGAGATAAATATTGAACGTTATAATTCCACTTTGGAACCGGTGGTTTCACTGCTTGACGCTGAGCAACGGGTTCTTGTAACGGATTCAGATGAAGATGGCGACGGTACTGCGATAATTACTGCATACGAACTTCCCTACAATGGTCTTTACTACATCGAAATTTCGTATGACGAAGACTCGACAGGACCGACTAGCTCAGGTGAAGGCCGGTTCACATTCGACTTCCTTCGGCTTGAAGATAGCAACTAACAGGGGTCATTGTGGGCGAGATTTGCTCACTGCTGTACTGGCTTAAGCCGCTTAGTGAAATCAGCGTCCCTGTATGTGTCCAGATAGATATTGACGACGTACATCTGCGATTTACTTTTGGAGGAGATTTGTTTTATACTCGCCGTGTCAACATTACAACCATGTTGGTATTTGGATTTGACACTTTAATTATGTTAATCTTCTTTCAGTAATTCGGTATTGAGAGGACAATATGATGAAACTAATTAAGCTGCTTCTCCTTCTTTCAATGTTATTTACGTTGATGCAGTCAACGGATGTGCCAATTAGCGCTCAAGAAGGTAATCTGAAGACGGTAGGTACCATTCGTGGTTCTACAGATGGGTATACACTCTTTAAAGTAGGTTTAAGCGATGAGGTCTATCTCATTGACGGCGAAGGTCGGATCGTCAACGAGTGGAAACTTGGGCATCCTGCTCGCGACGCAGTACTGCGCGACAATGGTAACCTCGTCGTATCCCACGATCCGGTAAACTACAGAGGGCCACAGGCGTCATTTGGCCCACCCTATGCCCAGTACTCTGAATATACCTGGGAAGGTGATCTGGTCTGGACATGGGAATTTGCTCTGGGTGCTCAATATCAGGCTCACCATGGTATAGAGGTATTGCCCAATGGAAATGTCATGCTCATCTCATGGGATTTCAGGACTCGTGGAGAAGCAATTGCCATGGGACGAGATCCTGAAGATCTGGGCGACGGCTTGTGGCCCGATGTTGTTTTTGAATATGATCCAACTCAGGATGCAATCGTCTGGGAATGGAATGCCTGGGATCATACCGTTCAAGATTTTGACCCCGATCTACCGAATTATGGTGTCATCAGCGAAAATCCTCATAAAGTTGACATCAACTTTTATGAACCGGGGTTGAGCGTTGAAGATTGGATGCACACCAATGCGGTAGACTACAACCCTGAGTTAGATCAAATACTGATCAGTGTTCGTGAATTTAACGAAATTTGGGTGATAGATCACGGTATTACGACGGAAGAAGCCAGAGGTCCAGCCGGAGATTTGCTGTATCGCTGGGGTAATCCTCGCGCCTATAAACGGGGAACGGAAGATGACCGCCAGATATCGTTTCAACATGATGCGCAGTGGGTACCCAGTGGCTACCCTGGCGCGGGCAACATCATCACCTTTAGCAATCGTCACAATTTTGCGTCAACCCTGCGCATGCAAGCTGAAGAAGGCTTGGACGGCGTTGATTATTCAAAAGTCGTCGAATTCACGCCGCCCCTGCAACCCGATGGTACATACTTGATCGAGGAGGACAAACCCTTCGGGCCAGAGATGCCAGCATGGTCATTTGGCGATGACCCGGACGACTACAACTTTTTCTCGCAAGCTCAATCAGGTGTTCAGCGCTTAGCCAATGGCAACACGTTGATTATCAAGAGTGCCGATTCATTAATCTTAGAAGTAACCCCCAACCGTGAAGTCGCCTGGGAATATAAACCGCCATTTAATGGTGTGTATAGTGTCATGGATAGTTCAGATGCACTGCCAACAATGTTCAGGGCACGTCAATATTCAGCCGATTATCCGGGGTTGGCGGGTCGTGATTTGACGCCCGGCGACACAATTGAAGCGGTATCCAATTCTTCACTTGATAAAGCAGCTCGGATTGTGTCAGGTCAGGTGCTTCAAACTGCATTAACGGATGACCGCCCTGTCCATTATTTCGTATATGTCCGGGATCAGACGGATGTTGTTACCATTACCCTGGCGTCACCTGATGACGAAGGTTCACTTGAATTAAGCATAGTGGACTCAGACAGCTTTAGATCATTCGTAGATCCTGAAACGGGCAATACTAAATACGTTGCTATTCCTGGCCCCAACTTCTTTACGGTGAGTGCCGATACGCCGGTTCCATACGAACTAACGTTAACTAGCGACGGTGATATATATGAAAATGTTGACAGTGAACTGATCCGTGTCAACTATGGGGATAACTTTACCAATAACGTAACAGCCGACGCTCCAACCGATACGTTTGTATTTTGGGCGCTTGCTGGTGACGTTATTGAGCTAAGCATTGAACGTCATTATGCACCTCTGGAACCGGTGGTTGCTTTACTCGATGTTGATCAACAGGTTCTGGTAACGGATTCGGATGAAGATGCAGATGGTACGGCGTCAATCACATCATTCGAACTCCCCTACAACGGCATTTATTACATCCAAATAGCCTATGTCGAAGACTCGGCAGGACCGACCAGCTCAGGTGAGGGCCGGTACACATTCGACTTCCTTCGGCTTGCGGAGTAAGTGGCGGCATTGTCGCCCTAGAATCAAAAAACTCTGCTGCAAATGTATTCCGCTGTTAACTTAACTGCGGTCATTGAGGGCGAGATTTACTCGTCCTCTTTTTTGTCGGGAAGTGAGCGTTTGCCCTATCATTTCCCGACCTCACTTGTGGACATCTCCCCCGGAATTTGTAACATTTCTTTATCTCCCGTGTCTTAGACGAGCCTGATTTTCATGTGGGCTGACTAACTGCCGAGGATATGCTCGTAAATGCTCAGTAAATCCTGAGCCGAGCGTTCCCATGTAAATCGTTTGACCTGCCGGAAGCCTGCCTCGCGCAATCGCTTCCGCAGGTCTTCGTCCGTCAGGATACGCCGCAGTCCACTCGTAATATCATCAATGTCGTATGGATCGACATAAAATGCCGCCGTTCCCCCCACCTCCGGCATTGAAGACACATTCGACGTCAAAACAGGTGTCCCACACGCCATCGATTCCACCACCGGAAAGCCAAATCCCTCATACAGAGAAACATAGGCTGTGCATCGCGCGTCACTGTATAGAACCGGAATATCCGCCTCATCCGCGAAGCCGATAAAATGCACCCGATCCTGCAAATCCAGAACATCCACCGCCTGATAAATCGGCCCTTCCAGCCAGCCTTTGCCGCCCGCAATCACCAGATGTATGTCGGGAAAATCGTCGCGAAGACGACCCATTGCCGATACAAGTTTGCCGTAATTTTTGCGCGGCTGTACCGTGCCTATCGAAAAGATATACGGCACATCCACCGGGATGTTGTACTTCTCCCGCACTAGACGCCGTAATTTAGCATCCTCTACCGGGCGATACTGCGCGTCCACCCCGCTCAGTACCACCGAGATTCTGTCTGAATCTGTACCATAAATTTCAATCAGGTCATTTTTGGTCGCCTGTGAATCCGCGATCACATGATCGGCGCGTTTGACCGAGCGCGGAACCACCCTATCCAGATAGCGGCGCTGTGCTGGATGGGCACTTTTCGGGACGGTGACAAATGACAGGTCATGCACCGTCAAAATGGTTCTGGTATCAGGCATTGTAGGCGGAAGGGTAAAATCGGTCGCATGAAAAAGGTCCACCCGCCCGGTAAACGACTCGACCGGAATAGGCAGTTGCGCTCGATGCCACAGACGAGCAAACCACAGCGGCGTAATCCGCGACGGTTTCCATTCAAAATTGTCTCCCGGCAGGTCGGGAAGCTCCTTTGCACTGGCCCCGGCCACGAACAGGCGATAGTCTGTTGTACTGTCCGCCAATGCCAGATGCCGCACCAACTCGCGCACCAGACGACCAATCCCCGCCCCTTGTTCATACGCAGCGGTATAGTCGATGGCGATGACTCCGTCAGTCAGTGGCTTACTCAACGTCGTTGTATGTCCAGTAGCGGTTTACGAAGAAGTTCCAGAACATGACGATAATGACCGCAATGGCCTGCGAGGCATTACTTCCGATCTGGTTCATGCGTTCCGTGGAGCCGGTTATCCTGCTTGCATCAAAAATCGCCTCGCCAAAGGCCGCATACGTCGCGCCGACAAAGACAAGGCGGAACAGCAGACCGGCGATATTGACCACAAAAAACTGGACAAGTTGTACGCTAATTCGGCGTGACCGCGAATCAGGATAAGTCCAGTAACGATTCCAGATAAAATTACTGCTGACGGCTGCCGTAAAGGCAATTCCGGTCGCCAGCCGCACGTTCAGTTCTTCAAATTCCCCGACCGGGGGCAGTATCGTCCCCTGTAACACATTGAGAACGCTGAAATCAACCACCGCCCCCAATGTTCCGACAATAGCGAATTTTAGGAACCGCTCAACTTCCTTGGCTTTCGCCCCAAAACGCAGCGAAACCGCCAGGATTAAGCGGTCAAGTATGTTGAGACGGATCGAACGGCTTTCAGATTTCATGGAAGATGACAACTACGGCACCCTGTTTGTATCTATGCGGTGCTGCAAAACAGCGAGTATTCCTAACATAACACCAACATGCAGGAAAAGATTGTTCACGTAAAGTTTATCAACCAGACTGTGAACCGCTAAATGTGTCCAGACCCCCATCAAACCAATCGCAACACCGCGCTCTACTCCATTGGCTTGATGAATCATGTACCATGTCAGGATGATAACATGTCCCCACAGGAGAAGGTAACTTAGCAGGCCGATAATACCGACCTCTGCAAGCAGGTTCAAATAATAGTTGTGGGCATGGCCTAATGCAAGTGTCCAATTAACTAAATTGAAATCTAAATAAGCAGCCTCATAATTCCCAAACCCCACACCCAGCCATGGACGAGCGGCTGCCATGTCAAGTGCGGCCTGCCAGTGGGCCAATCGCTCCACCACCGCGAAGTTCTCATCAGTGATGACAACCCCGCGCATGTCGCCAAATCCTGAAAAATCCTCAGTGAAGCTTAATATTCTGACTGTAATTGTCGCCGGAACCAATCCAAGCAGCCTTGCCAGCCAAAAACCTATGCCAGCCGCGGCCACCGTGAGGGTGCCATTACGCCTGTGTTTGGGGAGAAGCCAGACCATAACGACCACTGCCGCCCCGAATCCCATCCACGCCCCGCGACTCCATGACACCAGCAGCCCCGCGAGCAAAATAATTGAAAGCGCTGCATACAGGGAGAGTTCAGCTTTCCATAGTCGGCGTTCCTTAATCGCTTGGCCCAGATAACCCCACATCATTCCTAGCGACAGTGGCAGTACCAGTCCCATAAACGCCCCGAACGGATTCGGCTGCCCAAAGGTTCCAAAGGCGCGGAAATATCGAAAGTCAGCGATCCACAAATGTGCCGCTCCACTGCCTCCCCGAAATTCCCATATGCCAATCACGGCCTGTATCGCCGCCGCCAGAATCACGCCAAAAACCAGCCATTCCCAGCGTCGTTCCGCGAAATCTGCCACCACAACGATCAGGATACCAATCTCCAGCCACTTCAGCCATTCGCTGAGGCCCGCCCCGATAGAATAAGCATTGGGAATACTGAAGCCGGTAACCAGCAAAAACAAACCAAGTGTGGGGATAAAGGATGGAAGTCGGATCGGCCAGAGCCGGTCGCGCCGGATCATTTTTTGCAGCGCCCATGCCCCAATCGCCACTGCCAAACTTAACTGTCCAATATCGGCTGGCAATCCCCAACCCACTTCCGTCTCGATGAGGGTTTTCAGGGGAGCCAACGCCAGCATCGCGATAATTGCCAGCGCCGGTTCAATCAGGATAAGGATGAGCGCCCCGGCAAGCCCGATAACCATCACAGAAAGCGACATGGGCATTGACATGACCAGCAAACCCATTGCCAGTGCCGTCAATGCCCATGTTATGCGTCTATCGAAATTGTTGCTTATTGCCATTTAGACTCTGGTTCGGAAATATTTGATGGTTTCGTGTAGACCATCCAGTAGTTCAACTTTCGGTTCCCAATCCAGCACTTTATGTGCTCGCGAAATATCCGGCTGCCTCCTCTCCGGGTCACCTTTAATTCGCGCTTCCTCTTTGACAACAATTCCGGCAGGATTATCCGTCACCTGATTCACAATATGCGCGAATTCCATGATGGTTACTTCGTGCGGATTACCGATGTTCACTGGATTGGTGAAATCGCTGTTGAGAAGGCGATAAATACCTTCAATAAGATCCGCATAGAAGCAAAAACTCCGTGTTTGCGACCCATCCCCGTAGACCGTTAACGGCTCGCCTCGCAATGCTTGTGCGATAAAATTCGGCACCACGCGCCCATCCTTTAAATTCATGCGCGGTCCATAAGTGTTGAAAATACGCACAATCCGCGTGTCGATGCCATGCTCACGGTGATAAGCCATTGTCAGGGATTCGGCGAAACGCTTGGCCTCATCATACACACCACGCGGCCCGATGGTATCAACATTGCCTGCATAATCTTCGGTCTGCGGGTGAACCAGCGGGTCCCCATAAATCTCAGAGGTGGATGCCAGCAGAAACCGTGCGCCTTTGGCTTTTGCCACGCCCAGCGCATTGTGTGAACCCAGTGCACCGACCTTCATCGTCTGGATGGGGTATTTCAAATAATCAATCGGGCTGGCCGGAGATGCAAAATGAAGCACAGCATCGATGGGACCATCAATGAAGATGTAATTCGACACATCGTGTTTGATGAACCTGAAGCGGTCATTGCCTGCCAGATGGGCGATGTTATCCACTTTACCAGTAATCAAATTGTCGAGGGCAACAACCTCGTAACCTTCAGCCAGAAATCGGTCACACAGGTGCGAACCCAGAAAACCCGCACCACCCGTTATCAGAACGCGCAATATCTACTCCCTTTAATGTGATCAGGCAAACGGCGGTAGTTTACCATAACATTTTACTCATCACCTACCCGTTTTACTCATCCTTCATGCCCACACCTGTGCGAACGCATTTGCGAAAGCCCGGTACGACTCGTCATCGTACAGACACATCACAATTGTGGTCAGTGACTTTTCATCGCCATAGTCGTCTGAATAGGCTTTTGCCTCACGGGCGAAAATCTCCGCCGCGTCATCCAGCGGAAACCCGAAGATTCCGGTGGAAATCGCGGGTAACGCCACTGATTCCACCCCGTTCTCATTGGCTACCCGCAACACGGCCCGCACGGCACTGGCAAGCTTTGCGTGCTCATCCCCCTCACCCATACGCGGCCCGACGGCATGGATGACATGCTTTGCTTTGAGCTTTCCCCCGCCCGTGATGACCGCATCACCAACATCGCAGTGCCCTATTTCATCACACTCGCGCTGGATTGCCGGTCCACCTGCCCGCGCAATCGCCCCCGCAACGCCTGCACCAAGCTGCAAATAACTGTTGGCGGCGTTCGTGATGGCATCCGTCTCCAGTTGCGTGATGTCGCCCTGTACCAGATCGACCCTGACACCGTTTTTCTCATAGGTCATTGCTGCTTCCTCCCTGTTAGCCCATTGAACCAGAGCCAGATTAATGACAAAAAGATAACTCAAGTTGATCGCAAAATAAGCCGAATCGACCAGCCCGTGCGCCAGAAAATTCGCCATGCTGCCCATCGCTCCCAGCACCAGCGCCATCTTGAGGACGTTACTCTCCTGGGTCAGACGATAGGCCCGCAAACCTGTCCGCCAGAAGATAACTTGCAGCCACACCCCGATCACAACCCCCAGAATACCCAGCCGTACCCAATAATCCAGCAGCCAGTTGTGGGGATGAGATAAATCGGGGTCCGCCCATGCTTCCGGCAGGATATATCGTCCCCGGTATGCATACAAAAACTGGTCAAGTCCTACTCCGGTAATGGGATGATCTTCAAGCAGTTGGACGGTACTGCGCCACAAATTGATGCGGAACAGTGCCGTGCTGCTGTCGAGGTCCTGCAAGTTGCGCAGCCGGGGAATAAATTGCGACAGTGGGATGAGCGCCAACAACCCCGCAACGGTCAATCCCGCAAGGGGGGCAAGTGCTTTGCGACCCCGCCAGCCGATAACCAGCACCGCCACCGCCGCCGGGAGGCCCAGAATAATCGCGCCAACACTCTGCGTCAACAGAATCGCCAGCAGCATCAAACCCGATGCGGCGATGCCATACAACTGCCGGTAGCCTCTCGTGAAGATAACATACGCCAGTGCAAACGGCACAGTTCTCCCCAGATGCAGTGCCACACTGTTTGGCGACCCATAAACACCGATTAATCGCCGTGTACCTTCATCAGTGAAAACGACGTACTCACCAGAAATATAGTTGTAGAGGCCCGTCACCGCAATCGCGAGACCGCCGAAGATGACAACATCTACAATGAGCATCCATTCTCTGGTCGCAAGGCGATTGGTGCGCAGCAGCCAGTATAAAACAACCGGGCCGATAACCATCGTGCGCAGTTCGCGGAACGCTTCCGGGAGCAACTCAGCCCACGACAGCGATACAACCGCCAGCCCCACAAAAGCTAGCATCGCCACATCAGCCTGAGTCGGCGCGACATTCGCCAACATCGGTCTGAGAGATAGTTTGTCCGTGCGATAATCGCGTGCCAGCGAGTACATCTGCTTGCCAACAATCGCCACAAAACTTATTGCCAGCATCACCTCGACCGCGGCAATTAAGCGAATATGAACATCCAATGTCGCCGTGAAGAAAACCGACCAGAAAATAATCGCCAGTATGCCCATCAGTGGACGGTTAAATACAATCACGGCAAACGCCAGCAGGCCGATCAAACCCAGCCACACCGACGGCGAATAGTACGCAATACTGAGGGCCACAAACGACGCCAGTAATGCGGGCGGTTCACGGCGCAAAAAGTGATTAACCATGCCGTCAATCGACAGCACAACCCCCACCACAAAAATCGCCGACACCACAAATGTCAGCGCCCAATCGCCTATGTCCATTAACGAGCGACGGGAGGGCGGTTCCACCTGCTGCCAGGGCAGACGATACAACAAAACACTGCCCGCCACCAGCGCCAGAATGCCCACCACCAGCGCTCCTTGCTGCATTGTGCGTTCCGTTGCAAGGTCCGGCTCTGCCCCGACTGCAAACCCCGCCACCGACCAGCGATCATCACCCAGCGTCGGACGATGCGTGATCACTGCTGTATGCCTGCCATATTCGAGTCCGCTGGCAACCGGCACCAGATTAACCTCTGGTTCTCGTGTATCACTGGTCAGGACAATAAACGCCTCATCCTGATTATTCACGGGCAGCAGATTGGCGTTTTGGCCGTCAATCGTTACCGTGAGATACGCCAGATAATCATCCCGCCGCACCTCAACGGCAAACGCTGTGCCATAAAAATCAACCGCAATCGTATTTTTAACGCGGTTAACATCAATATCTTCGGGAATGTCCGTCCGAGCATCCGCACCGAGTTCACCACGCTGCCAGTAGCCATCGTAGGCTGCCTGTGGAACATCAGCGGGAAAATGGCCGGATGTCAGGCCATCATCCTTGACGAGCGAACCGTGCGCCTGCCAAACCTCCATATCCGGCAGGATAGCGAAACCCTGAATGGGATCGTCCTCAGGGGCAGGCGGGTCCCAGTGCTGCACAATCAAGCCGCCCAGCCATGCCCATTCTTTTTCAGCGCGATCATACGCCGCGTAAGTGTAATCAATCTGCTGCTGTGCCGTAACCTTCCCCCAGATAGACGGTGGTCCAATCCAGTCATCCGGCAGGTGATTCCAGCCGAAATTGCTGCCCCACAGAGGCTTATCGCCGTCGCCGCGCCTCACCATTTCCTCGCGTAGCAAAATCAGGCGCGAAAAATTCAAAACGCCGGGGTCAACCGTGCGATCATCCGGGGCAAAGTTAAATCCGTATGGTTTCCCGGCGACCGCATCAAACGCATCGGCTCCACCCAGATCATAAATCGCCTGCAAAAACAGCACATCGCTCAGGTTTTCCGGGCCGCTTTCCACATTGGGGGCCAGCGCAGCAGTGATAACCTGTGCGTTGCCATCTACATTATGAATGCGCTGGTAGGCTTGCTGGAGCATAGCGACATACGTTGCGGGGCGGGGGTCCATATTGCCCCAATGGGTGCGGATGTTTGGCTCATCCCAGATTTGATAATAATCAACCCGGTCACCGTAGCGCCGCGCTACTGCTTCACTAAAATCGGCAAACTGCTGGACGCTGGCAGGAGGGGCAAAAGGATGTTCCGGGGTCAGCGGATGGCGTGCCCAGTCAGGGGTTCCATCAATCACCAGCACCAGTTCAAGATCAGGATGAAGGGCGGTAGCTTCAACAACCCTGTCATAGGCCGACCAATCAAACTCCTCTTCACTGGCTTCAACCGTCTCCCAGTAAATCGGCTGGCGCAGCCAGTGAAAACCGAGCGGCTCCATTAGCGCCAGTTGTGCTTCAATGTCTTCATACTGCGTGAGTTCCACATTGACCCCGGCAATGGGCAGCCGTTCTGGTAAATCCTCGGTGAGTGTTGGATTTACCCAACCGCGCTCCACTCGCTCAATGTCATTCCCGGCCTTAACAAAAGCACCAACGCTGACAAACAACAGCAGGCCGCATACGACCAGAGGAAATAGGCGTCGCACCATCCTAATTTGTCCAGCGCGGTGAGTCGGCTTGTCCATCATTCGTCAACTGTTGGGCAAAACCTGTCGATGCTTCCACGACCCACAGATTACCCTGATAGGTCACCAGAATTTGCCTGCCCGATGGACTCCACACCATTTCGCCATTGTTGGGAAAAATGGGCCGGAACCCCGGCTGTCCATCCGCCGGGAAAATCTTGCGGACATTGCTGCCATCGCGGTCCATCACCATCAGATCATATTCGGTTCCAACGCTGTTAGTGGCTGAACGTGCTTGAAAATAGGCGATTTGATACCCCCCATCCGGCAGTTCCGGGGAATAGGTGGGCTGCGCCCATATCCCGGCCTGCTCAATGAAGTTTCGGATAATCAGCGGTTCCCTGTCGTCCTCTGTCACTTCAAAAATGGCAACATTAAACACCACACTATCTTCTGGCGCTTCCTCACCAACCGGTGGACCGTGCACCGTTGTCGTTACCCATTGACCATTCGGCGACCATGACAGTTTTGGCTGCCACACCCATTGATCCTGTGTCGCGGCGTTAAAATGGGGAAAGCGGAGCACAAAATCCCCAAAACTGTTACTCTCGACAGCAACAATTCCAACACCATCGGCTTTGCTGTAAGCTACCTTATCAGCGGTTGGCGACCAACTATAAGTCGTCCCCCAGAAGGCAAATGAGCCGGAACTATTCTGCTCAATGATCGAGTCAATGTCCGCAATATCGTTGATATTCATCACCCACAAATCATTATAAGCCGTCCAGCCCTGATAACCACCCTGTGCCAGTGCACTCGAATACGCCACTCTGCCATCAGGTAGCCACTTCGCGCTTAATATATCAATCTGTTGGAGTTGGATAGGTTCAGAGTTGAATAAGTTAGGAACCACCCACAACTCATTAGAGAACGGCGTGTCGCTGGGGTCGTCTGTTAGTTTCGTATACAGAAGCTGGCGTCCATCCGGCGATAAATCAAAAACCCTCCCATCCAGTTCCCCCTCAATTTCCAGCGGCCTGCGACCAGAATTCGTGCCTTCGATAATCCATGCCTGCCCCCGCGACAGATAGGCAATCGTTCCCTCCACCGCCACCGGGTCCAGCGTATCATCAACCCCAACCACAACAATCTCATTTTGGGGTTCCCTGATAACATCGTTGGAAGCGGTTGAACGGTCTACTTCCACACCATCTTCTTTGTAAACACGCTCGCATGATCTTCGCAGGCCATTTTCACCCTGCGTTATCAGAATCCGCTGACCCGGCTCCAGATCAACGCGGTGCTGCTCGTCCGTGCCATAATCGATAGGCTCTTCTTTACATTCGATTTCTTCAACGACACGCACGATGGTGATAGTCATGCCATCCTGAATGGGCGTAAACGGCGACGGCGCGATGCGATCCAGTTCGCTCAGCACAATATTTTCCCGGCGCAGCACTTCCTGCACCGAAACCGTCGTATTAAAGGCGAAGGTTCGCGTTTCTCCATCGACTTTGATTTCGCCGCGAATACTGCCGCTCTGCGTACCACCGTCGTTTCCGTTACAGGCAGCAAGCAGTATCATCATCAACAATAGAAAACTGGTGAAACGTTGCACTTGTATCATCTTGAAAACCCTGTTGTGTTTGGTCCGCTTGAAATGTAGCATGTCTAATCTGGTCCGGCAATGGTGGTGAGGTGGACGATGGCAAAAAGAATCTGCGTTTATTGCGGCTCACGTATGGGCAAAAACGGTCTTTATCAACAGGGCGCTCAACAACTGGGCGAGGCATTTGCCCGGCGCGGTATTGGTCTTGTCTATGGTGGCTCCGATGTCGGCCTTATGAAGACCGTCGCCAATGCCGTCATGATTAACGGTGGGGAGGTTGTCGGGATCATTCCCACAATATTGAGCCATCGTGAACCCGAACACAACGCCATTACCGAGTTACACGTTGTCAATTCCATGCATGAGCGCAAAGCCCTGATGGAACAACTTTCCGACGGATTCATCGCGATGCCGGGGGGTGTGGGTACCTTTGATGAACTCTTCGAAATTCTGGCATGGCGCAACCTGAAACTGCATGAGAAGCCAATCGGGCTGTTAAATATCGCCGGATTTTATAATCAGATGATGCAGTTTATTGAACATTGCGTGCGGGAAGGTTTCATCCCTGAAGATGTGTTTGAGGCGATTAAAATTGATGAAAATCCAGATCAACTGCTCGACAAAATGTTAGGTGGATAAACCGAGCGCTTTTAGGGCAAAGGGTATATAAGTCCTACAATAACAAACGCTCGGTTTACGCAATCTTTTAGGGGTATCGAATACGGCGCTGAACCTTGCCGTCGCGATCATAAATGACCAGCTCCGCATGCTGGTTCTGGGCAACACGGCGTCCGACAACGATGGCATGGTTTTTATAGTCCAGAACACGGTAAGCTTTGGTGTTTTGTGCGCCCTTGACAACCCATGCATTGTCTACCATTTTCACATGGTACTGGTTTGCCATCGAAACCCCTTTATCTGTAATTTTTATGTACTTTCCTAAATTATAGCAGAAAATGAAGCCCTCTTTCTAAGGGCTTCAATATCAACGATTCGCCTGTTTGAGCACGGATGACGGCGGTGGCATCAAATGACCAACGGGTAGTTGCAGAACAGTTCGTGCCTCACCCACAACATACAGCGAACCCGTCACGAAGATCAGTCCATTGTCGGGCATTAGCTGTCGAGCGTGTTCAAGCGCATCACCCACAGGTGGGATGATGTCGATAATCCCCTTGAAACCTGTCTGCTGGGCTAATTCGGCAATCGCATCCGGGCTTTCCGCACGCGAGTCAACCGCCTGTGTGATAATTAGAGAATCGGTCACCGGCAGCAGTTCTTCAAGCATTCCCGTGATGTCTTTATCGGCTTTTGCGCCAAAAACCATGACCAGTTCCCGGTTTGGGTACAGCGCCGTTAGTGTTTCCCGGAGCCAGCGTGCCGATGCCCGGTTGTGGGCCGCATCCAGCACGATGTCCCCTACCACCTCAAACCGTCCGGGCCAATTCACATATCTCAGACCATCGCGGACGGCGACATCCGGGATTTGAAGTACGGGCTTCACATGCTCCAACGCCGCCAGTGCCACTGTCATATTGATAGCCTGATGTTCGCCATTCAAGTTGGTGGTGTAAGTGTTAGTCTTTTGATGATGGCTGACCGTGACGGTCTGACCGGAGATACTTGGGGGTGCTGGCTCAAAGGTCCAATCACGCCCAACCAGTGTCAACGGTGCGTTACGCTCCTCAGCAATTTTTTCCAGCGTTTCACGGGCTTCATCCACCTGTGGCGCACTGACCACCGGAATACCCGGCTTGATAATACCGCCCTTTTCAGCCGCAATCAGTGACAATGTGTTGCCGAGCAGATAGGTATGGTCAAAACTCAAGCTGGTGATCACTGACACCAGTGGTGTGACGACATTGGTCGCATCCAATCGCCCGCCCAATCCGACTTCGATCACCGCTACATCGACCTTTTCTCTGGCGAAATGCTCAAAGGCGAGGGCAGTAATCACCTCGAACCATGTGATGCCCTCCACAGCATGAAAATACGGCAGCAAATCCTCGACCAGTTGCACGAATTGATCTTTTGCCATCAAGTTTCCGTTGATCTGAAAACGCTCACGGAAATCTTGCAGGTGGGGCGAAGAATACATCCCGACCTTGTAACCCGCTGCGCGTAATACTGACGCACACATCGCGCCAACCGACCCCTTGCCTTTGGTTCCTGTGACATGAATGATAGGATACTGTTCCTCGGGATTTCCGAGCAGTTCCATCAGTTTTGCCGGGCGCTCAAGCGTCATCACTTCGGGCGAATAGCGATCCTGTCGCTTTAATTCGTAGTTGATAAAGCCATACAGCGCATCAATGGCTTCGTTATACGTCATGCGTTCTGTCATTCAATTGACTCCGGGTTTGCTGATCTGGCGCACATACCAGATGCGTTGAATTGTTGTAAGCTGTGTTCCAATGGCAAGTACCCACAACAGTGGCAGTACCCAGCCGGTAAATAATAAGACCAGAATAGCGAAAACACGTTCCATGCGCGTGAAAATGCCAACCTTACACTCCAGTCCCAGACCTTCGGCACGAGCACGAGTGTAGCTGACCATAAACGCGCCAACGAGGGCAATCATAGCTAAAATTATGATGGTATCAGAGCCAACTTGCTTACCGTAAAACGCCAGAGCACCGAATATAACCCCGTCGGCATAGCGATCTAATGTTGAATCCAGAAATCCCCCAAACGGGCGTTCGCCTATATCATCGCGCATTCGTGCCACGGTACCATCCAGTGCATCCAGCGGAAGGCCCAACAGCAGCAAAATACCGCTCACAAACAGCATTTCACGGGCAATCAGAATGCCCGCCACAATCACCAGCAAAAAACCCGCCAGTGTGATCGCATCTGGATGAACACCCTGTGCGTGTAAAAACCGCCCTACCGGCAGCAGTACGTTTTTTGTCCATCCACGCACCCGATCAGTTAACGTGCGTGGATGTGTCTGGTCTTTCGTCAAGTTTTACCCCTTGCCAGTCCATTTGAATTTTGCTACGATTCGATAACTTCGGGGCGTGGCGCAGCCCGGCTAGCGCGCACCGTTCGGGTCGGTGAGGTCGTCGGTTCAAATCCGGCCGCCCCGACAGTCAGGTCCACCAATTCTGGTGGACTTTTTGTTATCTAGTAGTGCTCTGGTCTACGATCTTTCAAAATCGGAATCCGCTGCCGGACATCGTCTACCATGTCCAGATCAATTTCAACCGTATAAACTCCTTCCCCTTCCCCAAGTTCGATCACCATTTCTCCCCACGGATCCACCACCATCGAATGACCACAAAAATGGGTTCCCGTGTCCTCATCAACCCCTACCCGATTGCAAGTTACCAAAAACATCTGGTTCTCGATGGCTCGTGCTCTCACCAGTATACGGAAATGTTCCAGCCGGGGGTGAGGCCATTCGGATGGCAGAAAGGTGATTTTTGTCCCGGCAACTGCATAATTTCGGAATAGTTCCGGAAAACGCAAATCATAACAAATTGCCAGCGCCGTTGGTCCCCATACCGCATCAAGTTGGGTTGGCCCGTCGCCCGGCTTCAAATACAGGTGTTCATCCATCAACGGAAAGAGATGGATTTTTTGATAGGACGCCAGCAAGCCGTCATCGGGTGAAATAACCGACGCCGTATTCGCCACTCCCGGACTGCACCTCTCGAACGTCGAGCCGATGATATGAATATCATGTTGTCTGGCAAGCTGTGCAAGCTGTGCAAACAAACCTTCTCCGAGGACATTTGCAAACCTCTCAGCCTCGTCGAGCCGGTAACCGCCATCCCATAACTCAGGAAACACCACAACATTTGCACCTTGCCGGGCGGCTTCAGCCGTCATGCACTGCACAGTTTCCCAGTTGGCAGATGGATCTCCTTTCTTCACGGCAAACTGTCCCAGCGCAACCTTTAAGTTTCGCATTTAGTTAATCCCCTGTCTCTACAGCGATTTCCGCCTGTGGTACTGGTGGCCGCCCCTGCTGGCGGGCCATGACGATACCGCCGATGATGAGCACCGCCCCGATAATCAGTTGGAAACCGATGGCTTCATCCAGAAACACAAACCCCAGCGTCACGCCGATAGGCGGCATTGCATATGTCACCAGCGAGGCCCGTACACCCCATTTCTCTATAAGATCGAAGGCAAGAAAATACGCCACAAATGTGTTCACGACAGCCAGAGTAATTGCTGCTAACCACGCAACAGTGCTGATGTCGGCGGGAAAACCGCCCTCGACAATGGCTGTGGTCGATACAATAGCGATACCACCGATGATAGCGCTCCAGCCTGCCACCGCGAAAGAATCAACCTGTCGCAAAAACATTCGGACCGTCACAATCGAGATAGCATAGGATGCCGAAGCCACCAGCACGGCAAGCTGCCCCGCCAGCGATCCTGGATCACTGCCGATGCTGCGTGATGTCACAATCACAACGCCGATAAATCCGACAACAAGTCCGGTGATTTTCTGGGACGTGAGACGTTCATCGGTCAGCAGAAAATGGGCAAATACCAATCCAAAGAGGGGAACCGAGGAATTCAAAACGGTCGCCAGTCCGCTGTCGATTTTGGTCTCTCCCCATGAGATGAGGAAGAACGGCACGGCAGTATTGAAAATACCGATAAACAGAAGTGCGTATCGCTCGCTTTTTCGGGCTGGAATGCGACGTCCGGTCCACAGCAGATAACCGAGAAACAGCAGTGCCGCGCCACCGAGCCGGACCGATACCAGCGGCAGCGCCCCCATATCTTCAACAGCGACTTTAATCAACAAAAACGATGATCCCCAGATCATCGCCAGTGCCCAGAAGTTTACCCATTCCCGCATAGCTACCTCCGCGTTCTTACAAGTGCACTAGAGTACCACCGAATAGGCGGAATCTCTACACAGCTTTTGTACTTGGGGTTATAATCCCGCAGTCGAAAACTACGGAGAGTCTATATGACCACCAACCATGCCAACTATCGTGGCAAGCAAAATTTCCCGTATGACATCTCAATTGTCATGCCCGTATACAACGAAGAACAGAACCTGCGCCCCCTGCACATCGAACTGGAAGAGGTGCTGGCAGACATGGACATCCGTTACGAGATTATTTATGTCGATGACGGAAGTCGCGACAAAAGTCCGGAAGTCCTCAACGATATTGTGGAAAAATCACACCACACCAAAGCCA
>JAKEEQ010000212.1 GCA_022616515.1 Chloroflexota bacterium
ATCAGGCGGTTGGCCTCGTCGATAACAGGCGCACTGATGTAAAAAACACTTTCAGGAGGCTCACCAACAATATCAACGTATTTATCGCCCAGAACATCCACCTCGCCAGAGATAACCCGGCGAACGCCCTGCAAGTCGCTCAGTTCCGGCGAGAAGAAACGACGATAGTCAATAGTGCTGTCATCTTCCGTACGGGTCAGTTGCAAAATGGCATCACCCCGCCGGTCAAAGACAATAACATCATCTACTTCACCGTTTTGAGCCACCGGACGAATAAGGTCATCAAGTTGATTGACATTTCGTTCGTTAATTGCTTCAGGCATGCCATCCGTGAACACCATGATACGCAGTGTGGCAAGCTGCTGGCGTTCAATATCGACCACAATATTCTGGGCAGAACGTGCGCTGTCGGCAAGCTGATTTGTGAAGCGTTCTTGAATGCTGCCTGCCACAAGATTCGAGACAACAAACGCACCAACCCCAGCGATGAGCAGCGTAACAAGCATAAAGGGGAATGTAATGCGGATACGAATGCCGGGATAGATTCGGTTGTAGAGCCTTGTCAATATTGAGGATGAAATAAACACGGTAATTTCCTGTGAAATAGTTGGAATATCTTTATCGTATCGGAGGTTGCGTAAAAATGTAAATAGATATAGTGGACTATTGAAGGTAGGGTCATCGGAAAGTTGGGAAGGTGTTGTGATGTCGTCAGAAACAAAAAACCGCCAGCTTTGACTGACGGTCCAGCACCTGTCACATGGTTTCCCAGACTTCAAGCTTGGCAACCACCCGCCGAATGACCTCATCGGTGAATTCACTGGTCGATGATGCCCCGCCGAGGTCGGCGGTCAAAATACCCTGATACACCGCCTCAAGGGTCGCTTCACGAATGGCGCGGCTGGCCCGTTTGGCGCGATCATCATTGATATATCCCAGCAAAGCCGCCTCGGCCAGAATCATCGCCATCGGATTCGCCACATTTTTGCCCTGAAGGCTGGGCGCAGTACCATGTGGGGCCTCTGCCATCACAACACTGACCTCAAGGTCATCATCAAAATTTATCACCAGCGATTCAGCCCCGGCGATGCTGCCAAACATTTTCAACACCAGATCGGACATCACATCGCCATCGCGATTAAGCGTTGGAATAACAAGCGGCTCACCTGTCGTTTCCAGCAGCAACGCATAGGTGGCATCAATAAGCTGCGGGTCGTAGCGCACCGACGGGTGACGGCGGGCGGCAGCATCAAGTTCTTCCTTGAACATGCCTTCATAAACCGGGCTGACGGTAAACTTTGGCCCGCCAAATACTTTGGCATTGGTCAGCGCGGCATGGCGAAAGGCAAATTCAGCCACAACGCGGCAAACGCGGCGTTCGATGTGGCGAATCTGGTAGGCAACTTCACTCAGTCCTTCGCCTTCACGACGCTCTTCAGCCCCATAGGCATCATCCTGAGCCATGCGAACGACGGAAATGGGGGAATGAACACCCGCAATCGGACGCACCTTCGGAATGCGGCGGCCTGTGCGCAGGATCACCTGCGCGTCTAAAAGATCGCGAAGCAGCGCATTGGGACTGCCTACATCGTCTGGATCACCCGGCGTGATGGTAGCGGCTTTGAGGCCAAGACCGGTCTCTTTCATCGCGGCTCCGGCATCGTGTACCACCTGATTGTTGGTATCACGGCGTTTTTCCAGCGACAGATCAAAATGTTTGAAATTTAAGGGCATGTGTATAACGCTCTCGTCGAGGACGCGCATCGCCTCAACCAGTAATTCCTGCCCTGTTTGGTCCCCTTCTAATATGACAATGGTCGGCGTATTCACGCTTGCTGCCAGTCCTTTCCTGATCCCTTTCGCCAGAGGATTTTACGGCAATTTTCCGCGCATTGCCAGAGGTGATAAACATGAGATGTCTTTACGGTGAGAGGGTGATGAGAGTTTGGTAGTGTGACTGTTCAAATTCACTTCTTTGGAGAAAATAAGACATTCGTGCAGGTTACTGTGTGCTTCAATTGTAAACTTTTTGTCATTATATCCAATTACCGTAACGTTTTGGGTTAACCAGTGTTTATAATGCAGAACGTGAACAATTTCACATAAGAGAGGAACGACGTCTTGTCTGTAGCAAAATCCACAAAAGAAAAACCCTCATGGGTTAAGATCGTAAAAACCTATCAATCGCCCGATTTGCGTATCAGCATCTGGCAGATGGTCAGTAGTTTCGTGCCATTCTTTATACTGTTAACCCTGTCCTATTTCAGTATCGGAATCTCGCCCTTGCTGACGATCCCGATGGGCATGCTGGCTTCATTGTTTGTGATGCGTATATTTATTATCCAGCACGACTGCGGCCACGCTTCATTTTTCAAATCACAGAAATGGAACAACTACGTCGGTATCTTCTGCTCCATTTTCACGCTGACACCCTACGAATTCTGGCGCAAGAGCCATGCCATTCATCACGCCCACAACGGTGATCTGAACTGGCGCGGGATTGGTGACGTGTACACTATGACCGTCGAGGAATACGAAGAGGCTTCATGGTGGAGCAAACTGAAGTACCGTATTTACCGCAACCCTTATATCATGTTTACCATTGGTGCTCCATTCCAGTTCTTGTTCACCCATCGCGCCATTTTCTCGATCTGGACTGCCCGCAGTGATCGTGGCCGCTGGAGCCTGATTCGTACCGACCTTGTGTTGCTGGCAGTCTTTGTACTCGCCTATTTCACCATTGGCATCGACAAAGTGCTGATAGTATATGGACCGGTGATTATTTTCAGTTCGATTGTGGGTGTGTGGCTTTTCTTCGTACAGCACCAGTATGAAGATGCTTACTGGTCAGTCGTGCCAGATTGGGATTACAAGGAGGCCGCCCTCAAAGGCAGCAGCTTCATGAACATGAATCCGGTTTTCCACTTCTTCAGCGGCTATATCGGCTACCATCATATTCACCACCTCAGCCCCAAAATTCCGAATTACAAACTGGCGAAGTGCCACTACGAGAACCCTGACTTTCAGGACGTTCCGACCATGAATCTGTATGACAGCGCCTGTGTTGTCTTCTCACAGTTGTCTCTGTGGGATAAGAAAACCGAGCGACTGATTAACTTCAAGGAACTGCGTCGCCGCCGTGCTGAGGAACGCAAATTGACTACCAACAAAGTACTGGCTTCGTAGATCGAGAACATCGATAGAATTTTGAGGCGGACTACACAGTCCGCTTTTTTTATTTGGCGACCTTTGGCGGCGTGGGCGTATAAAGGCTCAGCAGCGAGAAAAGTTCGTCCATATTGCCCCGCACCCTGACATCCCCATTCTTCAGCGCATCCTGCATCCGAATGTGGAATGTATAAACACTGAAATAGGTGTGCGGGTCCTTGTAGATAATATGAAAATCGGCATCACTGGAAGCGCCCCTCTGCACATCACCGCCATCTGGCGAGGCGATCAGATGCCATTCACCGCCCGAATCGCCTTCCACAATGAAGTTCATGACACGCGGTTCTTTACCACCATACTGGTGCCAGTAGGCATAGCTGAACTGCCGCGTATAGTAATTCAGCAGGCGCTGGATGTGGTCACGCGACAGCCGCTGCCAGATAGGCGATGCGTTCAGTGGACGAGTGACCTGTGCCTCGTGAATGACTCCCGGATGCGAAAGTTGCCAGCCCACCATATCAACCACACGGGCGGGACGGTTGTAGACCTTTAGCAGCGTGGTCGCCTCGGATTGCTCGGTGGTGATGTTTGTGATGGTGGATTTTGCTTTATCCAACTCGGCTTCAAGCTCATCCAGCAGGTCGGCAGGCGGTTTCTGGCTGCGCATTTCGATCTGGCTGTCATTCCACTGGCGCAAATCTGACCGCTCACTCACACCATCAATCTGCGCAACAGGTTCACCATTGAGGGCAGCCTCGATGCTGGTGTTAAACGCGGCAGCAATTGCCACCAGATGGGCCAGCGTTTCGTGGAGCGTCCAATCTTTTTCGCGGCTGCCGGTGCGCATTTTCCAGAACATCTCACGGGTGTTGGCAAAATGCTCACGCAGAACGGCTTTCATCTCGTCAAAATCTTGAATCGGATAGTCCATGATTACGCTCCACAGGTTGCGGGAATAGTGACCAGATTGTAATTCTGAAATTCCCCATTTGCCAACTGCTCATACAGCCCAAAGCGGATGCTGGCGGCGTTGGGGAACCGGTCAAATGAATACACATCGCGCACCAACTCGCCTTCGAGCCATGTGTTCATGGGACGCAGCCCGAAAACCGGGGCAAATTTATCATCCTGCGCAATAACCGCACCCTTAGCATCCAGCAGATGAACCAGTACACTGTAATTCTGGGTTGGCGGGTGACGCGCTGCCCAATTTACGGTCAGGACAAATTTATTGTCTGTACATGTCAATGTGTAGTCCTGACTGATGACATCAATATCATCTTCTGGAACCGGAAGATCATCATTTACAAATTGCCGCTCTATATTCAGGGCCACCAGATTCGGGGCAACCGCCTGTGGATAAACACGCCGCTGCAATTTCGCCTCCCACCACGCGATTGGTTGCGCAAAAAAGGTATAAAACGGTGTGACTATATCTCTGTCTCCAGCGGAGAGAACCTCTTTATCGCTTGCCAGTTGAATATGCGACAGTTTGCCCTGGACATCGCGGGCAAAGCCCAGAGCAAAATAACGTGGCCCCCAGGTGAGCACCAGAATAGAGTCGTCAGGGGCTTGCTCGGCCAATTCAATAACTTGCAGTCCGTCTTGATCTTTTGTTCTGTCAGTGACATAGTCCCTGTTTGGAGCATAAAATGCAGCCACAGCAATCAAACCAACGATGCCAGCAGCTATAGACCGCCAGCGTAGAGGGATATACGCCAATAGCAAGAATATGCCTGCGATCAAACTGAGCGTGACGCCAAATATCAGCAAAGGCAGAATTTCTCGGTAAAAAGTAACCGCAAAGCCATAATAAATGATGCCAAGTACCGCAAAGAATAGTGCTGTTTTTCGATAATGCCCTGAAATTGCCCCGCCAATAAGTCCAATGACGCCGAGACCAATCCCCCAGTTGCCGACTTCATCCACCAGAACACCGTTGACGCGCTCCCAATTGCTGATCAGCACATCCATTGACTCGGGCAGGCCAAACAAATAGCGAAACTCGACGGCGTTAAATTGCTCCCAGAAACCCTGCCATGTATTGGGCGTACCATAAGCCCACGTAGCACCGCTGTTTTCCCTGAGAGGCAAATAGATGTAGGGCAAAAAGCCGACCATTACAAATCCCACACTCAACAGCAAGCGGCGGGGTTTGCGCACAACATCAGCAATGTCGGGATACACGACGACAAAAATAGCTGGAGCCGCAAGAGCAATTCCTCGATAATGTGCTACGGCAATCCCACCGATGAGAGCCAGCAACGGAATTCGCAGTGGGATGGGAGAACGCCACAGTGTCAGGGCGACAAGTGCCAGCAGTAGCAGCAGGCTAAATGAATAAACTTCGGCAATCACATCGTGCAGCCACACAAAGCGCGTCATTCCAAAGACAAAGGTCAGGGCCATTGCAACCCCAACCTGACGACTCAGATTGTAGGTGAGGGCATAAAGAACAGCCAGCGCAAGCAGTCCCCACAGCATGGAAACCAGCGATGGGGCGGTGGCAGCAGAAATCCCCACCGTTTTGAAAATACCTGTCAAAATATTGCCGAGAATGACATAAAGCGGATAGCCAGTGGGATGCAATGTTCCCCATGTATTCAGCACAATTTGGGTTTCACCTACATCAATCATCATGATGTCGTCCGACCCATTGACGACTGTTTGAAGCGTGGGTAAATAGACGGTGGTCAGAATACTCAAAACAACAAGTACGCCCAGCCAGGGGTATATTTTGCTCATATAAATCTCAACAATACTGTTATCTGAGGGAGAAGGATACCACAGTTGGCGAGGAGACGTCAGGCTGGCAATCGCTCACCAGCCCGACACATCATTTATGCCTCAAGGAGTGCCTTGCGGCGTTTTTCGGCTTTGACACGCGATTCGGTATCCAGAATCCGCTTACGGAGGCGCAAACTTTGCGGGGTCACTTCCAGCAGTTCATCTTCGGCCATAAATTCGAGGAAATCGTCCAGGCTCATGTTGCGCGGCGAGACCAGACCATCAACCGTTTCCTTTGGTTTGGCGCGGTGATTGGTGACGTGCTTGGTCCTGGCGACATTAACGGCAAGGTCTTCGGGCCGGATGTGCTCACCGACGACCATGCCCTCGTAGACGTCAACCTGTGGTCCGATGAAGAACGTGCCGCGCTGCTGCCCATTTAAGAGTGCATAACTCGTCGACGTGCCGCGTTCAAACGCGACCAGACTGCCCAATTTGCGCTGGGGTGCTTCGCCATGGGCTAGTGCATAACTGTCGAAGACGCTGCTGTATTGGCCGAGGCCGCCCGTTGAGCGCATAAACTGCGACTGGAAGCCAATTAAAAACCGGGTTGGGACCAGATAGCTCAGGTACGTGGTGCCATTTTCGCTGAACATGTTCAGCATCTCGCCCCGGCGATTACCCAGCAGTTCAATAATCGTCCCGGTGGCTTCGTCAGCAACTTCAATCGATACTTCCTCAACCGGCTCCATTAAGCCTTCCTCGGTCTCTCTGAAGATGACTTCCGGTTTGCTCACTTCAAATTCGTAGCCTTCGCGGCGCATCGTCTCGATAAGGATGCCCAGATGCAGTTCACCGCGTCCACTGACGATGAAACGGTCGGGTGTTTCGCCATCGACTACCCGCAGGGCAACGTTACTGCGTATTTCATCCATCAACCGCTGGCGTAAGCGGCGCGAGGTCCCCCAGCCTGATTTGCCTTCCTGCCCGGCAAATGGCGACGTATTGACGCCAAAGGTCATCTTAACCGTCGGCTCCTCGACGCTGATGGCAGGCAGCGCTTCTTTAACATCGGGATGGGCAATGGTGTCGCTGATACGCAGTTCATCCAGCCCACCAAAAGCCACAATATCACCCGCGTGAGCCTCATCAATGTCCACCTTCGCCAGATTATGGTGGGTGAAGAGATATTCGATTTTGCCGGGAATACGCTCACCACCGGCGGTGATGCGCACCACATTCATACCACGCTTGATTGTGCCGGATTGCAAACGCCCGATACCCAACTGGCCTTTGTAGTTGTCATATTCCAGCGTCGTGACCAGCAGACGTGCTGGCATACCCTCATCAATTTGCGGTGGCGGCACTTCTTTGACGATGATTTCAAACAACGGGTCCAGATTGTCCTGAAGCGTGTCAGGGTCATAACCAGATTTACCATCCAGCCCAATCGCGTAAATAACGGGAAATTCGGCCTGCTCGTCCGTAGCGCCGAGTTCGATGAACAGGTCAAAGGTTTCGTTCAATACCTCTTCGACACGGGCATGATTGCGGTCCACTTTGTTAATCACCACAATCACGCGCAAGCCGAGGCCGAGGGCTTTGCGCAGCACAAAGCGTGTCTGGGGCATAGGGCCTTCCACGGCATCAATCAGCAGCAAAGCGCCATCTACCATATTCAAAACACGCTCCACTTCGCCGCCGAAATCGGCATGGCCGGGTGTGTCTACGATGTTGATTTTGATGTTATTCCAGGTTACGGCAGTATTTTTCGCCAGAATCGTGATGCCGCGTTCGCGTTCCAGATCATTGTTGTCCAGAATACGTTCGCCTGCCTGATTGGCGTCACGAAATACATGAGTTTGCTTCAACATGCCGTCGACAAGAGTCGTCTTCCCATGATCAACATGGGCAATAATCGCGATGTTACGCAACTGCTCGCGCATAGATATTCAATTCCTAAAATCTCGTTGAAAGGTCGAACTCATTGTAGCAGATTGCGGATGTACGCAAATAGCGAATCAGCACAAGTACAGGGTTTCTAAGAAATGGTTTCATCACCCGCTTTAAAATAGACACTGCCCAGCAAACTACTCACTATATTTTTTCTTGGCAGCCGCGCCGCGCCTTGCCAGCGACCCTGTAACAAGATACCCCACTGAAAACACCGCTACCAGTGAAGAAATGATACTGCCATACAGCGTTGATTGAGGTTGAAAGCGTAATCTGACGCGCTGCACATCATCGTCGCCATTGATAGGTACCCCCATCAACCCGCCATACACTTCAATCATCTCCACCGAGTCATTGTCAACGGTGGCTTCCCACCCCGGATAGTAGGGAATTGAGAGAGTTAACAGAGCATTTTCCGGGGTTTCGACCTTGAGCTGCAAATCTTCCGGTGAGACAAAAACCACATCGCTCACAATCACGTCATCGGGGCGTTCACCGGGCAGTTCCAGCGGCAGTTCTTGCCCGACAACCACATTCTCCCGCAAATTCAGATTTTCGGCTGTGTTCATGACCTCCAGCGGTTCGTCAACCACAATGGCATTGTATACGAGCTGGGCCATCGGGCGACGGTCGTCAATCTCGAAAATCTGGTAAATTTCGCCGTCATAGTTTTGCCCGGTCGCCAGCGTATCCAGCCCCATTTCAGGCAGTGCTTCATCGAGTGTGGTGACGTAGCGCACCGATAGCAGTTCCCAGACCACTTCATCTGGCAACTGACGTATCATATCTACCGATTCAAGGTAAAGTGGGCTGGTCCCATAGATGTCCGGCATGCGGAAAAATGTGCCATAATTTTGCAGCCCGACCTCGCCATCCAGCCGCCAATAGACATCGTTGGGATTGGACACGCGCAAATCCGTCCACAGGGCCGGAGGCTGAACGTAATTTTCGGGCACATTCGGGACGAAATTGGCTGACCGTGTGCCGAAGGTGAACAGATCGACCATAATCAGCAGCAGCAGTGCCCCCGATACAAACAGTGCCTCATCAACATAAGTAGCCTGCCAGCGCAGCCACAACACAAACAACACACTAATCAATGCCACCAGCGCCATCGTATCCAATGTATCGGTGATAAGCGGCTTCTCATTGAAGATGCGAATGAAGATAAACAGCGTCGCCAATCCCACTGTCACAACGGCATGCCCATAACTCACCAGTTCAAAGCGCCTGCGGTAAAAAACCTCCGTCGCAGTGAGCAGACCCTTTTCCTGACTGCGGTAAAGATTCACCAGCCACTGCATCTGGTTAGCAGCAAGCACCGCCAGACCAATCGCAACCCCAAAGGCAAATCGCTCCTGCTGGCGGAAAATACCCATCCCCGGCACAAAAAGATAGAAAATATCATACACGATGCTGTTATTACCGAACGAAACCCACAGACTGACCAGCACGACAGCTATCCAGAATAGATTGTCCGGGGTGCGGCGGAACAATGCCCCGATTGCCATCACCAGACCAACCACGCCTACATACAGCGGCGACCACAGACCAAATAAACGCGGATAGATCATCTGCAAGGTTTCGACAATCGCCAGCCCGCTGGACAGGTCAATGTACGAAAAATCATCGACACGGCTGGATAAACTGGCAAATTCGAGCGATGACCATAATTGCACCGTTCCGATTGCCAGCCCTATCGTGTACAGGATGATCACTCGCGCCACAATGCCCGTCAGGGAGGATTGGCGGTTATAACCTAGAAATAATAGATAAGCGAGGCTGAGATAGCCCACATGCAGATTGGTCTGGGGATGACCGCCCAGAATCGACAAGCCCAACCCTATCCCCCCCAACAGCAGACCCCGGATACCCCATTCCGGGTACGACAGGCTCAGGTATATCCCCAGCAGTATCAATGGCATCCAGACCACGCTTTGCAGAATCGTAAGCTGCTGCATCGGGTATCCGGTCAGGAAACCGCCGTAGGCAAAAATTACGCTGCCGATGAGTGCCGCCGATGTTCTGCCGGTAGTGGTCCGCAGAAAGGCATACATCAGCACACTGGCAACCCAATAATGGGCAGCTACCTCACGCTGCAAATCCGCCAGTGACCAGCCATTGCCGCCGCTCAACGCGATTGAAATCCAGCGTGGCGGGTAAAATACTGCCGCCTGTGGGTCCGCCGCAAACGGACTCCCGGCATGATTGTACGGGTTCCACAGGGGAATTTCGCCATCCATCAATCGTTCAGCCTGATAGCTGCTGAATGAGAAATAGAGTTCGGTGAAGTCGCCCTGCGGGAAAATGACGCGATCCTCGATCACCGGCGTATATAAACGCCAGAAGAAAACGACCCACAGAAATGTCAAAACGCCCACTGCAACAATGTGGGGATGCGTCAATATGATGCGCACGCGGTCTTCAAACTGGGTCATTGTCATCCATCCTCAACCGCACGAGTCTACCAGACTTGCCATCAGGATGCACGATGTATCAGTGCCATGAGGTTGTGGGTAGGGGACACGTAATCCGGGTAGAGTCGCCGGGCAAGGGTTTCAAATTGATAAGCGGTTTGTTCGAGGAGCCTCAGCAGAGAGGCTGTACTAAAATCGTTAACAGGCGACAACCGCTCAACAAACACATTGCCCATCCCACCAGATCGATGAACGGTGGTGCCCGTCGACATATCGCGCTCAACCATCGCCAGCACCATCACATCACGCAGGCAGTCCAGCGCGAGATGGGCCGCGATGAGGCGGTCATCACGGGCGATTTTGGTCACCGCCAGCACCGCCTTAAACCAGAAATCGTTAGCCATGGCTGTGAAGTCCTCTCGGCTGAAGGTACTGACGGGCGGTGTATATGTCGCCGTTAATTTTTCGGTTATGGCTTCCGAGTGCGAAAATATAACCTTCGCACCCTGCCAGAAACTGACATGATCTTCCGGTGCTAATTGCAGGACGGCTTCGCGCGTCACCAGGGTTATATCCAGACGCCGCAGGTCAGCAAACACAAGGCGAGTTGTGGCGCGAAAATCACGGCTAGATTGGCTGTAAGTGAATATCTCCCCGACCGGACGCAGCCATTCCAGCGACGGGAAAAACGGCTCAATGTCAGTAACCACCACAATAACATCAATATCACTCCACGCATCTGGCTTGGAAATGGCAACAGAACCTATTACGGCCAGTGCAACGACTTCCTCACGCTCTTGAAAGATAGTGGTGAGTTGAGCTAGAGTTTTTTGCATGACTGAAAATCTTTGTTTAAATTGGAGATGCTATTTCAGGGTAAATTCTCTGGCAGCAAAATAAAGGTATAGTCGCCGCCTGTGTTATTTGCACCTTCAACCAGAATCGCATACAGCCCGGATTCGGCAACAAAATGTGACATTGAGGCATTTTGCCCGGCGGCGGGCGCTTCACTACGGCTGAGGATGCTGCCATCCGGCCCGTACAGATTCATACGCGGCTGGAAACCTGTACTGCCAACCAGCGTAATATTCCATGTCACGCCCTGATACGCCAGAAAGGTATACCCGCGTGAGACACCACCCGGCAGGGTATCCTCAATACGGGCTGGGGCGGTGATAAATTGCTGAGATACATTGACCGGGAAATCTCCCCGCATCACAAGGGATTGTTCTGTTGGGGTAGGCGGCGGTGGGAGATCGGTCGGGTTAACGTTATTATCCGAAAAAGTCCCATACAACAGTACCAGCACAATACTAATAGCAATGGCAATCAGCCCGGCAATGATGTAGGCTCTCCATTGTCGCCAGTGAATCGTCGGTAAACGAAACCGTGAGGGGGCCTGCCCTTCGCGATAATTTTGATATGCGGCGGTCTGCGTGTCATCAGGAAAATTATCGGGCGGCAGGCGCTGAAACATAAAATATCCTTGTCGTCGAGAAGAAGGTGCATATGTTATTATGCTTGGCATGTGCAAGTCGAGCAAGTAGAGGTGTGACAATTAATGGAAGTCATCGCAACGGCTGTCGCTATATTCGCACTGCGTGTCATTGGTAATATGCTGACCACAATGCGTCTGGTCATGATTGCACGCAGTAAACTTAAACCTGCTTTTGTCCTGTCTGTATTCGAATCGTTAGTTTTTGCCCTCGCCCTCGGTGTAGTTGTTACCAACCTGAACTCTATTCCCAATCTGATTGCCTATTCTGTGGGCTTTGCAACCGGCGGTTATCTGGCGATGCGTCTTGAAGAACACCTGCTGCCATATTTTATTGAGGTGACGGCCATCAGTGTAACAGAAGGACATCGAATTGCGGAAGCTATCCGAGAAGAAGGGATGGGCGCAACGGAACACGACGCACACGGGGCGCGGGGCAACGTCTGTGTTGTTCAAAGTGTTATCGAACGCCGCCAGCTCAAAAAATGTCTGACGACCATCTATCATGTTGATCCAAACGCCTTTGTAAGTACGACTGCTCTACGCGGCACTGAACATGGCTACTTAAGTGTCCAACCCGGACTCAGCCGGTTGTTTTCGCGCTAACACCTTGACCATTACGCTTGGACATCGCTACAATGAGGCATGAGCAATTTTTTAGACGAGAGTACGAAAAATTATGAAGTACCACATTCAGACAATCGGTTGTCAGATGAACGTGGCAGATTCGCAGCGTCTTGCCTCAGCGCTTGAAGGCATGGGCTATTCTGCCGCCGCTGACCACGAAACCGACACTGCCGAGATTCAGGTCATCAACACCTGTGTGGTACGCCAGCAGGCTGAAGATAAAGCCTGGGGACGCTTGCAACTTCTCAAGAAGCTCAAAGAAGACAACCCGGAGATGGTGATCGGCTTGATGGGTTGTCTGGTGGGCGTCAAAGATCCGCTGCGGTTGCGCAAACAAGTGCCATTCGTGGATGTCTTTATCCCACCCAGCGAGGTCAGCCCGCTGACGACCTTCCTTGAAGATCGTAATACTGAGGCAGACGTCGTCACCGCCGAAGTGACCCGCCGGGCACGGTTGAATGACTACCTGGACAGCATGGCCCCGGAGACCCAGACAGACTTGATCTTGCCGGTCCACGAGCGCGGGCAGTTGGTGAGTGCTCATGTGCCGGTAGTATATGGCTGTTCCCATGCCTGCACGTTCTGCATCATTCCATTCCGGCGTGGTGTTGAGCGTTCCCGTCCGGTGGGCGACATTGTACGCGACATTCGCAATCTGGCGGCACAGGGCGTTAAAGAAATAACGCTGCTGGGACAAATTGTGGACCGCTATGGCAAAGATATTCCCGACGGCCCGACGCTGGCGAATTTGCTGCGTGTCATTCACGACGTGGCGGAAGAGGTCGATCTGTACCGGATTCGCTTCCTGACCAGCCACCCGAACTGGATGACGGACGAACTGCTTCAGACAGTGGCGGAACTGCCGCGTGTCATGCCGCACATCGAAGTGCCCATTCAGGCCGGGGATGATGAGGTCCTCGCCAACATGAAGCGCGGTTATACAGCCGGGCAATATCGCGATCTTGTTCACAAGATTCGTGACATCATCCCGGCTGTTGCCATCCACACTGACATCATCGTCGGCTTCCCCGGTGAAACGCGCGAGCAGTTCATGCGCACTTATGAAGTGCTGGATGAATTGAAACTGGATAAAGCCCATCTGGCCCGCTACAGCCCGCGTCCCGGTACGGTGTCTGACCGCCGCATGGAAGATGATGTGCCAGATGATGAAAAACGTGAGCGTCACAAGATGCTGGAAAATTTGCAAGAGCGGGTCGTCGCCGAAATCAACAACAAATTCCTCGGTGAAACGGTGGAAATTCTGGTTGAGGAGCAGCACAAAGGCAAATGGCGCGGACGCACGCCGCAGAATAAGCTCGTCTTCTTCAAAGATGACAGCCGCGACTGGAAGGGCCAACTGGCAACCGTTGAAGTCATCTGGACTGGCCCGTGGAGTATGCAGGGGCGGCTCCCCGGCAGCGCCGATGAGGTTGGCGATGCCGATTATGAAGAACTGCTCGGCAGCGCGTCTAACGAGATTATCCCGCTCATGGCAATGTGAAAAACAATGACCCTCTGGCAATCCCGGAGGGTTTTTTCTTTGGATGATAAGTAATTTGCAACGGTACACAGTAGTCTATGTAGCGTTCAAGGAGACATGTTTTGCCGAGATTACTTGTCCTTCTACTGGTATTGCTCTTATCTCAAGTTTCTCTAACCAGTGCACAGGGCGACGACACCTATTTTCTTGATGTCATTAACCTGCCCAATACCCACTCCACGAGCTTCTACATTCTTTATGAATTTGATGGCGCTAACAATGACACTGACGAGCCTGTTATGCTGACACTTGAGAGCACCGTCATTATCCAACCTGAACCTGCCGCCCTGACGGCCATCATCAACGCCGAGGGATCGCTGTTTGTCTATGATCTGGTCCCGCGTGATGTGCGAGAAGAATCCATGCTGCATAGCCAACAGGTCTATTTCCGGGCAGGCTATTTTACTTTTATCGAACTTTCTTCTGGAGCAGTCTCGTGTGGCAAGCAAACGGCTGGTCCGGGTTCGGCGACAAATCGGCTGGAAGCTCAGCTACCCTTTCCCAATGATATTTTCTTTGAAAATACCGTACCGGGACTGCCTCGACTCGACGACAATGATGAATTTGATGGACATCCAACCGTTCTCTATGGTGATACGGTCAGTAATCAGGCCATAGAAGGAACCTTTACCGTAGCCCAACGACCTGATACTGGTGAACTCATCAGCTTTACATTCGACGGGAGCGGAAAATTTCATGCACCCGGAGACATTACGCTTGATGGTGACTTGTCTTACACGTTTGAACGATTAACCGTGGCTGACGATTTTATCCACCAACGTCCCACCGGCTGTCAGGAACCAGCCGTACAGAATGTGCCTGTTTATGAGCCAAGCGCCAACTGGCTTATCCGGGAGGATGTTGGGGAATACACCACCAATCAAGGCTTCGAGACACTGGCACAGTTCTATGCCGACGCTCTCATCAATCATAAGTTGGTGAGGGATGAGGAGCCAACACCCAATCAACGTCTGCTCACTTACACTGCACCGAATGGTGATACAGTGCAAATTGGGTTCCTTGATCTCGGTCAAGAGGGTGTTGAGGTAAACATCCTGATTCTGCCCGGGTTTCAGTAAACTGTGATAGGGAGACAAAAAACGGTTCGTCTTCCTCGGGGGGCTTGCCCTTATAACGTTTATTTGATCGTTCGCTTTAGGACAGCACCAGACTTGAAGGCCGGGAATCTTATCTGTTTGCGAAATGTTGGTTGCTGACAAAGACGATATGGTCGTCAAAGCCGCGTTGTGGGCACTACGACCCTGAAGCCGTTCGGGATTTCCTCGTCAAACACGAGGTCCGCAACAAGCTGGAAATCGGCCTGAAAAATCCTCGATGAAGTTGTTGCAAAAATAGAACGTATGTGCTACACTGTATCTGGTTGTGCAGTACACTTCCCCTGCTCTCAATGTAATAATTTCAGCCGCAGAACCTTTTCTCTTGGCGACGGCTTGCCAGCCCTCCGGTAAGCCGTCCTTTTTGTGTCTAAGGCAATTTTCCAGTGATTTTGCCTTTGAAACCTATTATACTGATGAGAACACAAACTCATCCCCACTGGAGTCGCAGCAAATGAGTGATCGTAAAATTCGTGTCTTAATCGCCAAACCCGGTCTTGATGGACATGATCGCGGCGCGAAAGTCATCGCCCGCGCCCTGCGTGATGCAGGTATGGAAGTGATTTACACCGGCTTGCGCCAGACCCCCGAAATGATCGTCGAGGCCGCCCTGCAAGAAGACGTTGATGTCGTGGGCTTGTCTATTCTCTCTGGCGCACATATGGCCCTTGCCCCCCGCATCATGGAACTCATGTACGAGAGCGAATTGGACGACGTGGCCGTTATTATCGGCGGCATCATTCCCGATGAAGATGTCGAGCCTTTAAAGGAAATGGGCATCAGCGGGGTCTTTGGTCCGGGCGCATCCACCGAGTCCATCATTGCACATATCAGGGGTCTGGCAGCGAGGGCGTAAGTTTTTGAAGTCAATTGAAACACTCATCGAAGAGATGCGGTCCGGCAGCCGCCGGGCACTGGCACGGCTTATTAGCCAGGTCGAAAACGAAACCCCGGACGGGCAGCACGCCCTGAAACTGCTCTATCCTCACACGGGCAATGCCGCCACCGTTGGCATCACTGGCGCTCCCGGCACGGGCAAAAGCAGTCTGGTCAATACCATGACCAAAGAACTGCGCCGCCGGGATAAGACCGTCGCTGTGGTTGCCGTCGACCCAACCAGCCCCTTTAGCGGCGGGGCAGTCCTCGGAGACCGTTTCCGCATGAACGATCTGGCCGGTGATAAAGGTGTTTTCATCCGCAGTATGGCGACACGCGGCAATCTGGGCGGTCTGGCCCGTGCCACCTTTGATGTGGTCCGTGTTCTGGATGCGGCGGGTTTTGATTATGTTCTTATTGAAACGGTTGGCGCTGGTCAGAGTGAGGTTGATATTGCCAAAGCAGCACAGACCACTGTGGTTGTGGAGGCTCCCGGCCTCGGTGATGACATTCAGGCCATCAAAGCGGGCATATTGGAGATTGCCGATATTATCGTCGTCAATAAAGCCGACCGCCCCGGCGTCAAAAATACCGTGCGGGCGCTGCGGGCCATGCTCGACCTTGGTCATCGCCAGAAAATGGTCGCCCATCACGGGCAGTTGATGCTGATGCAGGACGGGCCGGACACCGAACCTGAATACGATTTCTGGCGCGTGCCCATCATCCAGACTATTGCTGTTGAAGATGATGGCATCGCGAAAGTCATCGACAAAATCGAAGAGCACGGCGAACACCTCCGCGAAACGGGGATGGACAGCGACCGGGAGCGCTTGCGGCTGGAAACAGAACTGGTGGACCGCCTGCAAGATGCCCTGCTGCGCGATTTACTCGACAAAACCGGGCCGGATGAACTGGAGGCATTACTTCAGCAAATCATTAACCGCGAGGTTGACCCGGCAAGTGCCGTACGGCAACTGGTGAGTGCATCATGATGACGATTTTGGCCCTGGTTTTTGGGGCGATTGGTGTTGGATATGGGATTACCACGCTCAACCGCAAATATATTGAAATTTACTCAATCAGAAAACGGGAGATTGTCGAGTACAGTGGTCAGGCGGCCCAGATTGTGAGTGTTGGCATTCTGACAGCAAGCGCCGCGCTGGTCGCCATCGGTTTAATCGGCCCTCAAGCATGGGCGCTGGTACTTCTTGGCGCAATAATGTATTATGGTTCGCTCTACCTGGCTAACCGGATAAACTGATGACAATCAACCCTGAAATCATCGAAGAATACTTCAGACGCTACGAATGGAGCTACAACCGCACCAGTGACAACACATGGGTGACCGGGGTACGCACCACTGTTTCGTCGTTTCGCATCTTTATCCGCCTGACGGAACACTGGGTTTACTTTGTCATTAACCCCTACGTAGTGACACCCATTGAACTCGATACACGCCTGCGTTTTTATTACCATGTCCTGCGCCTTAATCTGGACATGAACATGGCGAAGTTTGGACTGGACAGTGACGGCGACCTTTTCCTTGCCATTGAGCTGCCCACTGAAAACTTCGATTACAGTCATTTTGCCGATGCGTTGAATGGTCTCTCCCACCATGCCGAGCGGTTGTACAGCGAGGTCTTCAATCTGGCCCACAACCCGGAGGTTGTCGTCGGGCGTTATGATGATGAACTGCCCGAAGAATTCTTTGAAGAATATCTCGAAGAATTTGAGGAAGACGACGAGCACGAGCAGACCGTCGAGCCAAATCCGCGTCAATTTGAAGACAGCGAAGCCGAAATCGAAAACGAAATACGCCGCCCACCCGACGATATTGACCTGCCCGAAGAAACGGAAAATAGCGATGACCGGGCGATTATTGCAGGCCGTGAAGTCAAGATCATCGACGACGAAAACGGAATGCGTATCGAATTTGAATCTATGCATGATCTGGATGAAGATACCCCACAGACCGCGCAACCTGAACCGCCTACCGAATCGGAGAGTAGTGAGGATACAGACATCTCACCACAACAGGACGATGAAAACGTAGACGATGAAAAACCGCAGCAAGATTAATATCCTGAGCCTGACCAACGCCGCTATTGCCATAACGGTGATTTTTCTCTTTTTCATGCCCTGGGTAAATGACCCCGCCAGCGAAGGAGAGCGTGTCCTGACGGGGGTCGATGTCGCTGTCCAGTCTACCTTCCTCACGGACGAGCTTGTCCCCAGCGGCATTCTGTGGATTATTCCACTGGTCGCTTTTGGGTTACTCTACCAGAATCTGCGACGGGTGAGTTCACCCTATCGCCCGCGCCAGCGGCTGACCTTTGCAGGCAGTATGATTATCGGTATCGTCGCCTTTTTCATCTGGACGATTGTCTTTGCGGATGAGGCGTCGGCCTGTCTGCGCGAAGGCGTAGACTGTGCCCCATTAACCCCGGAGCAATCGACCTTCACCCGGCAGGACATCATCGAGCAGTTCTACACTACCAACATGCAAATTTACATCGCACTGGCGCTGATTCTGGTCGTGCTGCCTTTCTGGGACCGCCGCTCCGAAGCTCCGAAACGTGACTAATTGCAGGCCAGATGGCCCGCCGGAATTACGGCAAAGGTGTCATTAGTATATGTCGACTTGCCTTCAATCTGCCATTCGTTGAACACCACCGCGAACTCAACATCGTATTTTTGAACGATGCCGCATACCTGCTGTGTATTAAGAGGATCAAAGGAAAATTTATCCTCGTTGAAGCCGAATTCAACCATCAAATCATACCACTCAATGGCCCACCCGTTGTTGAAAATACCGACCGTGCCATCCTTCCAGTCCCCAACATAGGATCTCTTCGCCGTGACACGAAAACCATCCAGCGTAGGCGGCGTGAAGAACATAGCGTCACGGGGTGTGTTGTCGTTTATCCACACCAGCGTACTTTCCCAATC
>JAKEEQ010000213.1 GCA_022616515.1 Chloroflexota bacterium
CGATGCAATCCGGGGCTGTCCGGCGGATAGGCCGGTTTGAAGCCTTCGCTGCCCATCAACCAGATTTCAACGAGACTGTTAACCCCGGTCAGGCGGCGCGTATCGCTGGCGATGCTCTCCAGAATCCCGGCAAGCTGCAACTGTTTGCCGGAGGCATTCACGGCGCTTTCCAGCAGCATTTCGGTCCATTCGCGGCGGCGAGTTTCCAGATACAGGTTCAGCGCCAGCACCGCCGGGGCAGGCAGCAGCAACGCCAGCGCCGGGTCCAGCAGATTGAGGGTATGGATGTGGGAATCGTTGTAGATCGCAGGCGCGATTCCGTTCGCATATAGAATCGCCAGCAGCACCCAGCCAATTGTCAGGACGGGAGCCATAACCGCAATCCCCCGCCAGCGAAACTGCGCATACAGCAGCGATGACAGTATTGCGAAGGCCGCGATTAAAACCCCCTGTGAGGTGGAATCCTGGGGCAGGATGAATTTTTCTTGCAGCAGGCTCTCGATGATATTGGCATGAATGGCGACCCCCGCCATCGAATTTTCTTCAAAGCCGGATGGAATGGGGTAATTATCATTGATGCCGGTGGCATTCATCACGCCCAGCAGCACAATTTTGTCGTTGAGTGCTGCCGCATCCACCTTCCGTGCCAGCACATCAGCAAAGGAATACACCGCGAATGAGTCGTCCGATTCCGGCCTGCCGAAATAATTAACCATCAGCCGTCCCTGATCGTCCAGCGGCACGTCCAGTCCCGCCAGTTGCAGCACTCCGCGTCGATAATCCACCACCGGGTCCATTGTCTCGCGCGAGATGCGATGGTAGGCCAGATAGGTGACGGCACTCAATGACAACTCGACTGCTGCATCATCGGTCAGGCTGCTCGTGCCGCGCATCGGCTGCCAGCGAATCGCTCCGTCATTGTCAGGCAGGACATTCACAAATCCAGTGTTGGACGTAGATTGGGCAAATTGTGGTTCGGGGCGCACCCAGTAATCAAAACGCACGATGTCATTCGGAGCTTCAACGCTGCGCGGCTCACCGGAGATGGGCATAACAATCCGGGTGCGGGCGCGGTTAGCGGGGCAGCGGGCATTCAGCATCGCCTCGGTCAGCGCTTGATCGGCGGCTTCATCCTGGCTGGGGTCGGCAAACAGGATGTCGAACACGACCACTCGCACACAATTCTCCGCCATGATATTCACGAAATCGGCATACAGGGTGCGGGGCCATTCCGCAAAACGCCCATAGGTATCCAGCGATTGGTTGTCGATGGCAACAATCACCACCGTATCGCCCGTGTCGCGCTCGACATAATAGGTGTCGTTCAATCGGGCGCGAACGGTGCTAAAAGAGCCGGTGCTCCATATCGCCAGCAATACAGCCGCGATCACCGCGCCGATGAGGAATCCGGCACTCAGTCGTCGCCACGATGAAAATTCGATGCGCTGCTGCATAACTAGTCCGTAGGTTCTTCCGTTGCATCGGGCGTCGCGGTTACGTCATCGTCCGATTCTTCTTCCGGGACTTCTTCGGTCGCCTCAACCTCATCGCCATTTTCTTCGCTATCATCCGCTTCTTCAGCCTCATCCTCATCCGCCTCTTCTTCGGTGAGAAGTGAATCGACCGGGATAATGTCCAGTTCTTCGGCACTGAAATCAATCGTCATGAGATCAGCCGAAACCCAGCCGACCAGCCCATTACCCAAATAGACCTGATACCAGACGTTGTCCGCCGTGCGCCCAATGATAACCAGATTAGTGCCAGACGTTACGGTGTCTAACTGGCGGAACTCACGGCCCGGCCCCAGCCGGATATTGGCGGTGGGCACGACCACCACGCCGCCCCGTCGATTCTGCACGAGGTCATAACGTTCCGGGTCTTCGCGGTGGGTGTTTTCGAAGGGGCGCAAGCCGGGACATTCTTCATCAATGGTCACATCGGAAATGGATGACGAAATCCAGCCAAAATTGCCGCCGAAACGGATGCGATACCAGCCATCTGTCGTTTCACCGAAGAAACGGTCGATGCGCTGGCCCTCGACATTGCCCACGCGCGGGGCTTCGAGTGTAGGACCCTGCCGCACGTTAAGCACCACATCGCCCTGCGGCACGACCTCGACCGGGCAGCCATCCAACTGCGAATCGAGGAGCATGAAATCTCCGGCGGGTACAATTTCACTCAGCATGGCATCGACTGGCGAACGAATGCCCTGCCCGGTTGTCAATTCCACTTCTTCGTCCCCGGCGTTGACGATGACCTTGCCGCTGTCTACCAGCACCGCCGAGCGCCCGTCACTTTCCACCCGCACCCGCGACTCGCTGATGTCGGCTTGCAGCGCCATACCGGGCATAATGAGCTGGTAGACGCCCGACACTTCAAGGGTTTGCGACATGAAGCCTTCGGTCATCTCGACTTCCAGTTCGACCTCATCCTCGCCGGTGCGCTCGAAGGTGACAATGCGGATGGTGGAACCCGGTGAAATCGTTAAATTTGCATCCACAAAAATAAAATCTATTGAGGCTTCACCGCTGGCTGTGGTGCGAATTTCATCACCCACGCCCACGATGGATTCTTTCTGCACCCGCACCCATGCCGATGTGTTGGCCCGTTTAATTTCAACGCCGACTCTATCCACCAACAATGTAGCCGCCAGTTCGTCCTGACTTATGACCTGCTGGCTGGCGGCAAGTGCGATCATGACGGTAAATAGAACCAGCACCATCCGCAGTTTCTTCATATGGCCTCTTCTCCCTGTGCACCCCAAATAAAAATTATTGGCGGAACTCACAGCGGACGCCATATATGGCGTCCCTACGGGGACTCGTAGGTTTTCGCAGGGACGGGATATATCCCGTCCGCTTCTTTTCGTCGTCTCCGAACCGTAAATCGGTACGTCCCTGTCCCCTATTCCTCAACATAATTCACCGGGAATTGGCGCAGGAGCGGGCATTCATCCGCCAGCCCAACCGCATCGGCAGCAATCCAGCCATAACTGCCATCGTCAAGCTGGATGCGATACCACGTATTCCCAATGATCGTCCCGTAAACGGTCTCAATATCGGATGGCGGAATCGTCGCGATCACGTCGTTGCTCGTTGCCGGACCAGAGCGCACATTCAACTGCACGTCAAGTTGAATCGAACTCGTCGCCACACAGCCATCGAGCGCCGTATCAAGTGCCTCAAAACTGTCCGCCGATACGACATCACTCAACTCACCATCTACCGCCCGCACACCAAACCCGCCGTCAACAGGCGTATCTGACGCATTGACCTGTCCGTCAAACGTCAGCAGCGATGACCGCCCATCCTCTTCAACACGCACCGCAAAATCTGTGCCTCGTACCGTCATGTTGACGCCGGGCGTAATTACCCGGTAGGACGAATCCTGATCGAGAATGCGTTCCACCTGTTGAATGGTAATACCAGCGAGGATTTCCAGCGTGATGGTGAATGCTTCTTCTTCAACCCGGAAGTCGGCGATGATGACCTCCGTTTCTGGTTGCAGTTCGGTGCTGGTCCCGTCTGCAAAGAAGGTGATAATGGCCTCACCTTCCTCGTCGGTGCGAATCATGTCGCCCTGTGCCAGCAGTGTTTCAAACGTCACCGGAATCCAGACATCAGTATCCACCCGCTTGACGTCGACACTGGCATTAATCACCTCTAACGACGCCACCAGAAGTTCTTCCTGAGCATGTGTTGGGGCGAATGGAGCCAAAAAACTAACTATCAGTAACAAGATGAGTACTCGTCGCATCATCCAGCCTATCCCAAATTTTTTTAAGTGTCCCTATGATACTGTGAACTAAATAGAAATTACAAACGAGGTATTTATTCGCGTTTAAAAGGTTGTAAAAAGGTATAGACAAAAAAACACCCTGCGGGGTGCAGGGTGCGGTGCTATTCAGCCAGCAGTTCGTTGAGCCGTTTCATGAGGCGGCTCTTGCGGCGAGCAGCATTGTTCTTGTGGATAATGCCCTTGTCGGCTGACTTGTCGAGCATAGAGATGGCTTCGCGGACCTGGGCGATAGCTTCTTCTTTGTTGCCAGCCACAATCTGATCCTGAGCCTTCTTCAGTTCAGTACGAGTTCTTGAGCGATAAACGCGATTACGCTGGTGTTTGCGCTCGTTGGTGCGAATGCGCTTGATAGCGGATTTATGATTAGCCAACGGAAATTCTCCGGTAAATTCTTTATGTTCCTGACATGACGCATAATCCTACCAGATACGCCGCTGCCTGTCTAGGTGATGCCCGCAAACAAATCATCTTCCGGTTCGCGCCCGCCATTGACAAGGCTGTAGACTCGCATATAGTGCTGCATCCTGCACAACGCCACTGCATTCTCGCTCAAACGTGCCAGAAAGCCGTCATCAGCCGGTATCTGGGTCTGGTGACATTTAACGGCTTTCATGACATCTTCAGCATAATCGCTGCCATCAATGCGCGTCGTGACCGCCCAGTCAGGCCAGATAACGGCGCGACGTTCAACTCCATCCACCATCATTACAATGTCGTCAAACACTGACAGGTACACATCCACCAACTCCTGTGTGACGATATGATAGTAGAGTTTGGAAACGCGATGGGGTGGATGAGGAATAGGGAAACTGGTATCGGCGGCTGCCACTAACGCCGCACTGGTGAACTGTGAAATGGCGATGTGGTCAGGATGTC
The DNA here is from genome assembly GCA_022616515.1 of Chloroflexota bacterium. Lineage (GTDB taxonomy): Bacteria > Chloroflexota > Anaerolineae > Aggregatilineales > J027 > JAKEEQ01. The sequence goes on from JAKEEQ010000213.1 coordinate 4,675, forward strand.
CATAGGCACCGTCAGGCGCAAATGTTAAGACCACCTGCGGCCTGACCTGTCGAACGTAGGCTGCAATTCTGGCAATGGCTTCCGGTGGATCAGCCTGATCAAGATCACCGTCGATATAATCCAGCAAGCAAATATCGCCGATATTGAGGCATTCCGCCGCCGTCCGCAGCTCCTTTTCGCGAATCTGACCCAGCGCGTCCATGCCCGGATTGTCTGACGGGTCGCGATGCCAGCCGCGTTCGCCGCGCGTCGCCGTAATCAGATACGTCTCGACACCTTCAGCGGCATATTTCGCCAGCGTCGCGCCAAAACCGAGCGTTTCATCGTCGGGATGGGCCAGAATACACATCAAGCGTAGCGGTTCAGCCATGAGATTCCTCCACGAGCAGATCGTTTACGATAGTCTCCAGCACGAGGTTCTTGCCGCGTGCAAATGCGGGATTCTTACTGTCACCATGCTGTTCGAGCAGCGTTTTCACCTCATCTTTTGTTTCCTGATTGCTGAGGGGATGGTGGAAAATCAGGCCCAGCAGTTCGTGACCGCGTTCGGTCTGGTTGCTGTGCAAGAACAAATCGCCAAAGCCCACCAGTGTTGAGAGGATAAGCGGGGTCAAGTGCATCGCCACGACCAATTCAAGCGCCCGGCGATGGTTTTCACGTGCTGCCCGGTAATCGCCGAGGGCTGTCATCGTCAGGCCCAGCCCGGTTAACGCGGTGGCAAGCCCGCCTCTATCGCCAAGATCTTTGTAGATGGCGATGCTTTCCTCAAATTGAGATTTGGCTTGAGCGGCATCACCTTCCAACAGTGCCACCCGTCCCAGATGTTTGAGCGAGACTGCCGTACCTTCCGGGTCTTTGAAAATCTCCTTGCGGATAGAGTAACTTGTCTGGTAGTGATGCCTCGCTTCGGCATAATCTCCCATCACGCGGGCGATATGCCCCAGATCAATGCGGATATACGCCTCAAACCAGATTTGTTCAACTTTCCGCGCCAGCGACAGGGCCTGCTCGCTGTAGTGTTTGGCTGCTTGATAATCTCCTTTGCCAAAGGCGGCACTGGTCAGCACATAGTATGAGACTATTGCACTCATTTCATCACCCCGCGACTGATGGAAATGCAGAGCGTCGCTTGCAATTCGAATAGCCGTCTCATAATCACCCATCAGCGAATAAGTTAAACTCAGTGGGGTCATCGGGTCTTCATGTCCGACCGGGGGCTGGGCGATTCGCATGAGATCGGTGCCCCGTTCCAGTGCAGTTTTTGCTTTCGCGATGTCACCCAGCCGAATCGACAGCCACCCGACGGCCATCAGCAGTTCGATGATCAGGCTGGCCTCTTCCTCAGTCGGCTCACCTGTATCAACCGCTTGCAGTGCCGCTTCGCTTGCTTCCAGACCTTCCCGGAACAGACTGCGAACTTGCCCGACGCTGTGCAAAGCGACCATCAGTTTATTGAGTAGACTAATATCACGATGCGCGACTGCCCAACGCCACGTTGCACGCAGATTATCCATATCGGTTTCAATCAATCGTATGGCTTCCTGATCAGCCATGCTGGTGAAATCGACAAACAATTTGCCAAAAAAGTCGGCATAATACCCGGCGTGAGCAGCGTACACATCCTCCCGCTGTCCCGACGCTTGCAGGCTTTCGTCGGCATACTGGCGGATGAGTTCGTGAATTTGATAGCGCCCGGTCATATCGCGTGACAGCAGGGACTTATTGACCAGCGATGTCAGGGTACGCAGCGATGTTCCGGTGACAGCGATGGCTGCATCGCGGGTAAATCCACCCCGAAACACTGACAGTTTACTGAGCAGGTCGCGCTCATTCTCATTGAGCAGTGCCCATGAATATTCAAAAACGGCCCGGATGCTGCGGTGACGCTCCGGGGCATCGCGCATTTCGGTTTCCAGAAAGTCGACATTTTGCTGGATTTCCGCCGCGATTTCATCCAACCGCAGCGTATCGACCCACCCGGCGGCCAGTTCAATGCCCAGCGGCATACCCATCACCAGACGGCAAATGCGGGCCAGATACGGCACATCATCTTGTGCCAGCTCAAAATCGGGCTGGATACGGTGGGCGCTCTGCAAAAAGAGCTTGACACCACTGTAGTCCATGACATTTTCCGGCGTTTCCCACTCCGGGAATTCCATGCCGCCGATGGTGAAAATCGTCTCACCGCGCAAGTTCAGCCGCTCACGAGAAGTCACAATGATTTTGATGTCCGGGGCGGTTTGCAAAATATCGGCCACCAGTGTCGCCGCGTCAATCACATGCTCGAAATTATCCAGCACCAGCAGCATCGACTTTTCGCGGAGGTAATCCAGTAACTGCTGGTCGGGCATGTCGGCGCTGTAAAACGAAAATTGCAGTGAGTCGGCAATGGTGGTGACGACCAACTCGGCGGCGGTAATCGGGGCCAGCGGCACGAAATATACGCCATTGGTAAACTTGTTGTGGCGTGTACCGTTCTGTCCGGTGAAATGCCGCGCTGTTTCGAGTGCAAGGCGTGTTTTGCCGATGCCGCCCATACCCAGAATCGTTATCAGGCGGATATTCGGGTCGAGCAGGAAATTGTCCAGCGCTTCCAGTTCGCTCTCGCGACCGATGAAGGGCGTTACCTGAGCGGGCAGGTTATGTTTGGTGGGCGGCGCGACCGCCGTCAGGTCTGTGGCGAAGCGTTTCAGGTGATTCGACTGTGGCTGGATAAAGGTTGCCCCGGAATCAGAAGTTCGCCCCAACAGAATCGACTCCAACTCTGCGCCGACAATTCGCACCGATGGGATGCGGGCCTGCGGATTCTTTTCCAACATCCGGTAAACAAGATCCACCAGCGCGATGGGCACATCGGGACGCAGGCTTTCGAGATCAGGCACGGAAGCGGTCAGGATGCGGGTGATAGTCGCGGTCAGGGTTTCGCCCTCAAAGGGACGCTCACCCGATAACATCTCGAACAACATCACACCAAAGGCCCAGATGTCCGCCTGTGGGCCAACCGTGCCGCCGCCCAACACCTCCGGCGCTAAATAATCCACCGTGCCCACCAGTGCATTGGTCTCGGTGATGCGTTCTTTTTGGGCGATGTGGGCGATGCCGAAATCGGTCAGGCGCGGTGTGCCATCCTCCGCCAGCAGCACATTGCCCGGTTTCAGGTCGCGGTGGATAATGTTCAGATGATGGGCACGGGTCAGCGCATCGGCGATTTCGATTGCCAGCTTGACGACACGCTCAACAGGTAAGGATTCATGGTCCAACAGCACACCTAAATCACCGCCGGGCAGATATTCCAGCACCAGATAATGATTGCCATGTTCCTCAACGGCATCCAGCATTTTGACGATATTAGGGTGATTGAGGTCGCGCAGGGCAGCCCCTTCGCGTTTGAAGCGTTCGATGAGGTCGGCGCGGGCTATTTCGGGCTTGAGGTGTTTAATGGCGACCTGTTCATGGGTCCGTGTATCAAGGCCGCAGTAGACGGTGCCCATCCCGCCGGACCCAATTTCATTTTCAATCTGGTATCGATTGGTTATCAAGGTGGTCATGCCTCATTCTCTCCAAACTCAGCTTGTAATACCCCAAAAACGTCATCTAATTTCAGATTTTTTCCACGTTCTGTGGCGGCTGCATATAGTACCTCTCCGAGTTCGGCTTTAAGTGATTCACGAAAATCGCTCAACACCTGCCATTTATGGATCAGATGGCTCCGATTGTCTGCATGTGTGAAACACAACTCCAAATATTCTACGGCACGGATCTTTTGCCCTTTTGCTGCCAGTACCATTGCATACATTGGAATGATGAGCATCATAAAATGAGCATCATTCATAAACACCAGATCCCAGACCCTTCGCAGATGAAATTCTAACTGTTCATAATTTGCAACAGAACCAAAGTACAGACAATAGGCGATAAAGCCGTTGATTTTGAACTCAAATGTACTCTCCATTTTTTCATCGGTAGGCAGGGCTGTGCGAATAAGTTCTATGCATTTATCGTAGTCTTGATCGCGTACACATATGATTATTGCCTTCGCCAGCAGATTCAGTGTTAGCAAGGTGTCATGATTAATATCATATGCCAACTCAAAACTCTGCTCGATGGAAACATTGGCATTCTCTAATTCACCTCTTGTGATAAACAAGGCCGCCCGCATGGCCGTAGTAGAGGCCATCGTAAGGCGATCATTGGCTTGTCGTGCGACTTCATAGGCATCCTTCAGACGTTCCAACGCTTTTTCCGGGTGATACTGTGCAGTACTCATGACATAACCTGCAATCGCATCACTGAGACCTAACACATCGCCCACTTCTTGCCGCAGCGCAATGCTCTGTTGTGAATAGCGTTCGCGGGTACGTACCTCTCTCAAACGTGTATAGCACCATCCGATGTCATCCAACACGCGTGCCTCGTAGAAGCGATCTCCAATCCGGCGAAAAGATTGCAAACTGTCTTCTAGTATTGCTAAACCACGTCGTATTACATCCGGTTCGTTGGATGTGTGATGACCAATTTGAAGGCCAAGTTCCCGCTGGCAGAAGGCGATTTCTGGCATATTGCCAGATTGCTGAGCGATAGCGAGACTGCGTTCCATAATCTCTATACGCTGGTGAGGGTCAAATGTTGGAGGGAAGCGCAGCCCCACCCGCCCGGCAATCGAAGGGGCATTTGTACGGGAAACAGGCCATTGCTCACGTGCCCGCTGGAATAACTCAACCCCTCCTTCTAACCACGACTGAAGTGTCAGGTACAGGTAAAGACTGTCTATCATTTTATCGACTAGATTATCATGTCGCTGCGCCACTGCCCAATCCCATGCCGTACGACAGTTACTATATTCAGTCTCAATGGCATTGACCGCCTGCACCTGACCTTTTCCCTTAAGATAGGGGACCTGTTGGGCTAATAATTCCGCATAGTAAGCAGCATGGGCATCACTGGCGGCATCCTTTTCACCTGATGCGTCAAGATGCTGGGCAATGTACTGGCGCAGCAATTCGTGAATAGTAAAACGTCCTGTGTCTGGATTGCGCTGGAGGAGTGAGTTATTCATCAGGTTCATCAACGTGCGCAGATTAGCCCCGGCAACTTCTACTGCCGCTTCACGGGTGAAGCCACCCCTGAACACCGATAGCTTCATAAAAACCTGCTGCTCGGCTTGACCCAGCATCCGGGCCGTCTTTGACCCAGCATCTGCCACGACTGGTCAAAGACGGCCCGGATGCTGTGCTGGCGTTCCGGGACCTCTCCCCCGGTGCTTTGCAGAAAGTCGATGCTCTGCTCGATTTCCGCCGCGATTTCTTGTGGAGTGAGCATGGTCAGCCACGCGCCTGCCAGCACAATTCCCAGCGGCATCCCCTCCACTAGGCCACAGATTCGCGCCACATAATCCAGATTGTCTTCAGTGAGTTCAAAACCGGGGCGAGCACGCTGCGCACTGTTCATAAACAGTTTCACAGCGGCGTACTCAAGCGCATCTTCCGGTGTCTCCCAATCCGGGAAATCCATGCCGGACAGGTGGAACACCGTTTCGCCCGGTTGGGTAAGGCGCTGGCGCGATGTTGCTAGAATTTTGACGTTCGGTGCCGCGTGCAATATATCTATCACTAAGCCCGCACCGTCGAGCAGATGCTCGAAATTGTCCATCACCAGTAGCAAATCTTTGTTGGCTAGAAAATTGAGTAGTTGAGCTTTTTGTTCCCGTCCATCGGCCTGAAACTTATAGTCAGTTGCATCAGCGATGGCAGACACAATGGAGCCAGCATCCGAGATGGGAGCCAGTTCAACAACAAATGCACTGTTGGCAAACAGGGTAGGTTGGGAGTCGTCCATATATTGTCTGGCAGCTTCCAGAGCCAATCGCGTTTTGCCCATGCCGCCCGGCGCGACAATTGTCAGCAGACGGATGGCTGGATCACGTATCAGTTTTGTAAGCTCGCCTAATTCAACTTCACGTCCCACAAACGGTGTGGTCTGTACCGGGAGATTGTGGCGACGGCGGTGAATGATGGTGGTATCCACCGCTGTGTCAGGGTCAAAACGGGTGGCAACAGGGATATAATCCCGCCCATGCAGGATGTCTTCCAATTCCAGACCAACCTGACGCACGCTGCGTACCCGGCTTTGCAGGTCACGGGCCAGCATTCGATAGACCAGATCAACCAGCGCGACGGGCGTATCAGGTCGCAGTTTTTCAAGGTCTGGAATGGGTGCCGTCATAATGGCGGTAATGGTGGCGGTCAGGGTTTCGCCCTCAAAGGGACGCTCACCCGATAACATCTCAAACAGCATCACACCAAAGGCCCAGATGTCCGCCTGCGGGCCAACTGTGCCGCCGCTTAACACTTCAGGGGCAAGATAATCCACTGTTCCAACGATAACATCAGTGTCAGTAATGCGATTTTTACTGGCGATGTGGGCGATGCCGAAATCGGTCAGGCGTGGCGTGCCATCCTCCGCCAGCAGCACGTTGCCCGGCTTCAGGTCGCGGTGGATGATATTCAGATGATGGGCACGGGTCAGGGCATCAGCGATTTCGATGGCGAGTTTTATGACACGCTCAACAGGTAATGATTCATGGTCAAGCACCGCGCCCAAATCACCGCCGGATAGATACTCTAGAATAAGGTAATGATTGCCTTTTTCCTCAACGGCATCCAGCATCTTGACGATGTTGGGATGATTCAGGTTCCGCAGCGCAGCCCCTTCGCGTTTGAAGCGTTCGATGAGGTCAGCACGGGCCATCTCCGGCTTGAGATGTTTAATGGCGACCTGTTCATGGGTCCGTGTATCAAGGCCGCAGTAGACGGTGCCCATGCCGCCGGAGCCGATTTCGGCCTCAATCTGGTAGTGTCCAGCAATTTTGTTGCCAATCATATGAAACGCTCCATCATCTACGCTCAAGACGATGCATAAATTTCGCAGGTGGCGGGAAGTTGACGGACGTGGCGGGTAAACCCTTACCTCGCCCTGAACGGTTTCGGATGTTTTTCTCTCAGGACGCCCCGTTGGGCGTCCCTACGAAAAAACCGTGATCCGAATGTAGGGACGTGCAACGGCACGTCCTGGAACCTCAGACCGGGAGAGGGTTAATGTGCCCCGTAATGCCTACAAAATCCGTGTCGCCACCACGTGATTTTAATAATATAGTTTCTTCGACAGGAAGATTGTCGTATAGCTGACAGAGATTCTAGCACAGAACGAAAAATCGCGTACTAGACCTCAAACGCCACATCCCAGATGACGCGCCCGCCAATCCGCTGACCCGATTCGACCGCCTCGAAATAATCTGGCAGCGGACCGGGCTGCAATTCCATCGCCATTCCCGCCTCCCATGTTCGCGCGTCGGGACTCAGTTCGAGGGCACGGGCGGTGCTGGAATAGGGGTGCAGGGGCAGGTCAATGGTGGCGTTATCGGCAGCCAGCGTATTAATCATCGCCTGCGCCGTATCCCCATCTATTGCCAGAAATTGTTTGACGTCTCGCCTATGCCGTGAATAGCCCACAATCTGATCATCACGCAGGTAGACTCGCGCCTCAATGGTCGAATTAGGACTGAGCCACCACAGCAAGTTATCCTCCGGCACGATTGCGAAATCCACGCCGTTTTCCTCGTGCCGCCACAGTGTCATGAGGGCTGGCAAATCAGCGGGCGTGGGTGTGCGAAAGGGAAGTGTTGCGTCACCCGATTTTGCGACAGACACGCTGCTGGCTCCGTAGGCGTGAGTCTGGTAACCGAAACGCGGATAATAGGTGGGATGACCGAGCAAGAAAGCAACGACACAGCCTTTTTCCCGCGCGATACGGTGGCCTTCCTCAATCAACGCGCCGCCGATGCCCTGCCCCTGATAGACCGGATCAACCGCAATCGGGGCCAGATTCACGGCAGAGACATCTTCACCCATCAAACGGATAACGGTGGGGTTAAACAGGGCATTTCCAACCGCCACGCCATCTATTTCGGCAACAAAGGACAGGTCGGGGTCGAAGCGGGGGTACTGGCGTTTGAGGGCGACAATGGCGGGTTCGCTGGCACGATTATCAAAGGCCGTATTATTGATCGTGGCGATACGGGCGTAATCGGTGGGTTTTTCGGGCCGGATGTTCAAAATAGGATGTTCCTTCAACTGTGAAATAGATTTCGGTATTTGAATTTTTTCTCCCGTGCCTAACCCTCCCTTCCCCTCTGTCCTTCGGACATCTCCCCATAAATGGGGAGAAGGGACTTATAGCGCCAAGCATCAGTCTCCTCCATTTATGGTTGGCGGAGGTACAGTTTTGTGATGCGCTGGCTCAGGAACCCACCCCCGCCCTGCGGAGGGACAACACTTACCCATATCAACGGTTCGCTAAAACGCCAATAGAAAGACGACCATTTCGCATCAACGGGCCAGAAAGTCCCTCTCCGCAGAGGCGGGGAGGGATTTAGGGAGGGGTGTGAAACGGCTTCAGAATGCGGCTTCATTCAAAAAGTATCCACCCTTCAATCAAGTTTTCATTTCACATAAGCCATTGGACATATATTGTATCGCACAACACATGGGAAATCTGAGGGAATTGGTTTAATATTCGGGCTGTTGTATCAGGGTATTTAGAAATCAAAAATCTTATGTTTAACGCGGGCTGGCGCACCAGATTATTTGTGTTCATTTTGATGACCTTTGTCCTCCTGAGATTATATTCAGCGCAGACATCACCATTTGAAGGCCCGGATGAAAAAGAGCATTTCGGCTATGCCAATCTGCTCCGCGAAGAATCACGCCTGCCAGATCCAGAATCGGACCTCGATACCATCGTTCAGCAGGAAGCCGCCCAGCCGCCGCTGTATTATGTGGTTGTCGGAGGACTGACTAAACTCGCAGGCAAACCAACTGTGGGCGACCGTCCCGACATCGTCAGCAATCCCTGGCACGGGTATGTTGCCCCGGTGACCAGCACGGATAACCGCAATGCCCACCTGATGGACCCCGACCTGAACGTGCTAACTCCCGAACAGCTCAACACGGTTGAAATTCTTGGCTGGATGCGCGGCTTTACGCTGCTGTTTGCCCTCATTTTCGTGCTGGCGGCATATTGGGCGGGGTGGGAATATTTTGGTGGGAACCATGTCTGGGCGATGTTTACCGCGCTGGCGGTTACGCTGTCACCGCTCAATCTGCGAACATTTTCCATCGTGACCAACGACGCGGCGATTGTCGCCTTCGGTACGCTGATCATTGCGGCGGCGCTGTCATTGTATCGCCAGTGGTCATCGCCACGAGCGGCGGTGATTGCCGGGATTGCGGCTGGGCTGGCAGCACTTTGTAAAGCCAGCGGACTCGCGTTCTGGGGGATACCACTGCTGGCATTGGGCATCGCATGGCTGCAACAGCGCCCGCCGCTAAAGACCATCATCCGGCAAGGCTTTATTGTCATCGGCACAGCGGCGTTCATCAGCGGCTGGTGGTATATCCGGGCGTGGGTGCTGTACGATGACCCGCTGGGGACCAATCCGCACCTGCAAATGCCGTGGGCTTTTGCCGAACCGCAGCCAATCGCCGATGTGCTCGACCGCTTGCCAATCATCCGCCTGACGTTGTGGGCCAATTTCGGCGTAGGGGAAATTCGGCCCGGCTGGTGGGGATATATTTTGCCAGTGGTGGCAATCGTTATTGGCGTCATCGGGTGGCGCGGGCAGCGGCTTGACGGGCAAACGCTGCTGCTGTTGGTGGTGGTGCTGATTGGAGGGGCGGCATTGCTGCGCTGGATGCAGTTGTTCAATGCGATTACGGCGCGGCTTTTTCTGCCGTTTTATCCGGCGCTGGTGCTGCTGGTCATCCGAGGGATTTCGAGCTTTCCACGAACACGTTATTGGCTGGCGGCGGGATTTGGTGGGCTGGCTTTACTCATTATCCCGCTGACGCTGTATCCCGTATTCAGCCATCCAGTATTTATCGAGACACCGATTGCAGGCATTCAGGGGCCACAGGTGTATTTTGCACGGGCGCAGTTTGAAGGCTATTGGGTGGACGACGACCGGATTCACTCCGGTAATTCAAAACGCTTCCGCCTGTGCTGGAGTGCGCCTTCTGATCGTGAAAACCTCGCAGTGCCATATGCGTTTGCCCTGCACGTCCTGACGCCGGATGAGGAGACCATTGTTGGCAGGCGCGACTCATATCCCGGCATGGGCAAGTATACGCTGTGGGAGCAGGGTCGCGCCTTCTGTGATGAGTTTGCCCTCGACATCACGGAGCCAATTGAGGCCGCAACCACCTACCCTATCAAGTTGAGCCTGTTTGATCCGGTGACAGGCGGGGTTATACAAGCGACCGACATCAACGGCACCGAGGTGGGAACGCCGACCATTGGCTATTTACGCGCCCCGGCCCCGCGTGTGTCGGAAGATGAACTGCAACAGGCGGCGTATCGCTTCGGGGATATTCATTTGCTTGGTTTCAACTATCAAATTGTGGGCAACTTACTCACCATTGACTTTACATGGGGCACGGGGAGCGCCCCGCCGGATGACCTGAAGCTGTTTGTACATGTGATAGACAGCGACGAAGAGATTGCCGCGCAGTCCGATGTCGTGCCCGGTACGCCGCGTTATCCGGTGTTTGCATGGGGAGCGCGGGAAAAAATCGAGACGCAGTCTATGGTGGATTTATCAGGACTGGAACCGGGAGAATACCGGCTGATGATCGGGTTTTATGACCCGTCTGTGCGCCTGCCAGCATTGAGGGCAGATGGGACACGGCTGGAAGACGATGCGGTTGAGTTGGCCGTCATAACAATTGACAAATAAAGTGGTTGCGTCCAATTCGCGACCGACGCCCTGTTGTACATACGTTTGATTCATGTGGTTTCCAGCTTATTGTGTATCACATTCCCTCAATAGCTTTACGTCGTGCAGCCCGCTAGACGGAGCCTGCCTGTCATGCTACACTTCTGCCCGATAATATATTGTAGGCACTATGTGAAATGACGACGTGAACCCCAACATGGTTGAGGGGCGGACGACTGCACGCATAAAGGACGTGCCGTTGCACGTCCCTACCAAATCGCAACGGTGGCGTAGGGACGCCCCGTTGGGCGTCCGCTGGATAATGCGGACTCGACCGTAAATGGGCCGTGAGGCTTCATGGCTCACGGAAGAGTCGGTGCTGAAATCTATTTCGCATAGAACATATTACTTTCGGGAGAACCCTTTTTGATTCAACTTCCGCCCTATCCACTGGCAGTCCAGCGACGACGACAGGTCCTGCTGGTGGTGTTTATCGGACTGGCGGTGCTCTACATGCTGGTCACACCTGCCTGGGAAGCCTCCGATGAGCTGTGGCATTGGGGTATGGTTGAGTATGTTGCCCAAGCAGGTGAACTCCCCGTTCAGCAACCCGGTATCGAGACGCCCTACCAGCAAGAAGGCAGCCAGCCACCCCTTTATTATTTGCTGGTTGCCGCACTGGTATCCCCGCTTGAGCTTCACGAAGCCACCCCGGAAATCAACCCGCACGCCAAAACCGGCATTGGGCTGGCAACCGATAACCAGAATTTGACCCTGCATGATACGCACGACTTTCCGTGGGAAGGAGCGGTGCTGGCAACAATGCTAGGCCGTCTATTCAGCATATTGCTGGCAAGTGGCACGGTCTGGTTGAGTTTTGCGGTGGCGATTCTCGTTGTGCCACAGCAGCCCAACACCGCCCTGCTGGCGATGGCCTTCACCGCCCTCAACCCCATGTTCATCTTCATCAGTGCCAGCGTCAATAACGATAATCTCGTGATACTGCTGGGAACGCTTCTGTTGGCAATGATCTTGAGCCTGTGGCGATATGGCTGGTCATGGACGCGCATCGGCGGGATTGCGGTGATGTTGGGGCTGGCGGGATTGACCAAACTCAGCGGATTGACCTTTGCGCCGCTGGCGGGGCTGGTGATTCTACTGGTGTACCGCCGCGAGAAGCGCCCATTCAATGACCTCATCATCGCGACAGGCATTTGTGCGGCAGGGGTTATCGCAATTGCGGGCTGGTGGTATCTGCGCAATGTTGACCTCTACAGCGACATCACCGGGTTAAATACGATGGTCGAGATTGCCGGACCACGCCCTGACGACTTCGGCCTGTCGGAATTATGGCAGGAGCGCGAGGGCTTCTTTTATGCCCATTGGGGCTGGTTTGGCGGGCTGACGATAGCCGCTCCCACGCCATATTTTCAGGTGATCGAGGTCTTGATTGTGGTCTGCCTGATTGGACTGGCAGGGTATATTTATCGCCGAAGTCAGGAATCGACCAGCACCTTAGTCCCTATCGTGTTCCTGCTGCTGCAATTTGCCATCATCTTTTTTGGCGTGGTGCGCTGGTCGCTGCAAACGCCCGCCAGTCAGGGGCGGTTGCTGTTTCCGGCAATCGCCGCCATCAGTGCGCTGCTGGCAATCGGCTGGTCGCAGGCAGCACAAATCCTACCTCGTGCTCAACTTTTTCAAGGTATTCCGGCGATTTATCTGGGATTAGCTGCCGTTATCCTGCCAATCACCGAGATCATCCCGGCTTATCGCCCGCCGGAAACGGTCGAGGAGCTGCCCGCGAATATTTTGACCACCGATGCACAGTGGGGGCCAATCCAACTGCTGGCATATGATGTAGAATCAACACTGCTCCCAGAAAGTGGAGGCAGCATTGACGTTACGCTCTACTGGCGGCCCACCGCCCAAACCGGCACGCCACTCAGTTTTTTCTTGCAGGTTTTCGCACCGCGGGATGACCTCGATGGCGAGCCAATGGTCGTGGGCAAGCTGGATAGTTATCCGGGGCGTGGACTGCGCCGCACCAATCAATGGGAACCGGGAGAAATTTACGCCGAGACGTATACTATTGAATTGGATGAAATAGCGGGTGATGCGGTTCCATTCCAGCCGCGTATTCGAGTCGGATGGCGGGATAACGCGACCAACACCGACATCGCCGCGCAAACACTTGACGGGGGACCAATCGAGTCAGTTATCATCCGCGCTGGGACGGTCGCCGCGTTATGCGAAAATCCGCCGGACAATATAAACATCAACTGGAGCGATCTGGTCAGGCTGCGCGACTACACATTATCCGGGACAACGTTTGCGCCGGGGGAGGCCATCATCCTATCGGCATTGTGGCATGTCACCGGGACCACGCCGGATGATTATGCGGTGTTTGTGCAGCTTGTGCCAGCCGATGATCTGACAAATGTCGTCGCCAATGGGGATGCAGAGCCGCGCCGCTCGTGGTATCCTACCAGTTCATGGGTGGCGGATACATGTTTCGAAGATCGTTATACGATGCCGCTGCCCGAAGCGTTGAGTCCGGGTGAATATGCGATTTTAGTAGGCTATTATATTCCGGTGACAGGCCATCGCATCCCGGTCGCGTCCACCGATTTTTACCGTTTAGACGAGATGATTACCATTACGAGCGATTGATAGTTGTAAAAGGTTTTGACTGATGAGACGAAAATCACCTCCCATCCCCTCTAGCGGACACGGCAGTGCCGTGTCCCTACGCGCGACATCTCTCCATAAATGGGGAGAGAATGCGAGTCGCCACCCCCAAAGTTTCCCCCATGAATGGGGGAAATGTCCGAAGGACAAAGGGGGAAACAGGCGACTCCGTGCTGTGTTGACCATCTCCCCCGTTTGCGGTTGGCGGCGGATGCCCCGTTGGGCGTCCCTACGAACGATCCCGATTCACCGTAGGGACACGGCAGTGCCGTGTCCGCCCGCCTTGCAACTATCGAGCAATTAAATGTCCAGACCCCGTTTACTTATTTTCCTGCTGGCAGGCGTCCTGATTGCCGTGTTGACAGCCGCCTTCTGGGATTATACGCAGGATGATGTTTTTATTACGTATGTTTACAGCCGCAATCTGGTGGAGGGCGAAGGGTTTGTGTTCAATCCCGGTCAGCGGGTGCAGGGAACCACCACGCCGCTGCATACGCTGGTGATGGCGGGTGTTTATCTGGTGACGGATGATTTGTTACACGCCGGGAATCTGCTGAGTGCAGTGTTTTTGCTGGGCGCGATTGGCCTCATGCTCGACCTGACACGCCGCCACCTGTCCATCTACGCGGCGGGGGCATTTGCGCTGGTGATGGCGTCATCCCCGCTGGTGTATGTCAGCTTCGGTATGGAAACGCTCACCTACTGTTTCATACTGGCGCTGGCCTTCTGGTTATGGGCGCGGGAGCAGCGGTTGTGGGCGATGGTGGCGGTGGCGGCATTGACATGGGTGCGGGCGGATGGTGTGATGCTAGCGGGAACCTTCGGGCTGCTGGCGTTATGGACCCGGTTTGCCGCGCCGAAACAGTGGCCGTGGCGATTGGCGGCGCTATACGTGGCGGGAATCGCGCCGTGGTTCATGTTCGCCACGCTCTATTTTGGCAGCCCATTTCCGCAGACACTCGATGCCAAACAGGAAATCCTGAACGGCATTCGATTCATCAACGACGGCCTCAACTGGTGGGAGATTTTCTACTTTGAAACCAACCCGCTGGCGGTGATTGCCTTTCCGCTGGTGGCGGCGGGAGTATGGGTTGTGTGGCAGCGACCGACACTCAGGCCGCTGGCGCTGTGGGCAGGATTATATACTGCCGGGTATACGGTGCTGAATGTGACGGCCTTCTGGTATTACACACCGCTGTTTATGGTGCTCGTCTTGTTAGCGGCGGCGGGCGGTGAATGGTTCGGGCGGGGTCTCATCAGTCTCAATGTGCCGCGCCACTATGTGCGAGCGGGTGGCGCGATATTGGCGCTGCTGGTCACCGGATTCGCCGTTGAGCGTGCTTTTGATTTTGCCGAACCGCCGGGCCGTATCAACACCTACAAGGTCGCCGGGCAGTGGATTAACGCCAACACGCGGGCCGATGAGCAGTTGATGGTCGGAGATCTGGGCATCGTGGGCTATTATGCGCGACGACATACGCTGGACACGCCGGGCCTCATCACGCCGCAGCTTGCCTATGTCAATCTCGATCCTTATGCGGTAGCCGCCTACAAACCTGATCTGGTCTTCACCACGCAGTTTTTTAGCTGGAAACGCTTCATCGATCACGGCTGGTTTCGCTCCCTGTATCAACCCATCGCGGCCTTCAGCACCCCCGGCGATGATTTCAGCCCGATGCCGCTTTATCGCCGCCGCTTTCCGATTGATGCACCCGACAGCGTTGTACAGGGCATGTACCTCGGCGTGAGCTGCCGTCATGACCTGCACACGGGCGATTCATTGCCCGAAATGACATCCGTCCGCCTGCTGGATGAACAGGGCGAGATTATCCGCCAGCAGGAGCAGCAGTTTTTATTTGACCAGTATCCGGTCAGGGTGGCGGAAGAGGATGAGCAGGTGATTGAGATGGCCGTGCTGTCAATGGATGTGATCCCCGGTGACTATAGTTGGGAGGGCTGCGACGATGATATTCATCGGGTGACGGTTATCCCTATCGAGACGGCGGATGGGTATCATGACGCGGGCGGCCTGCAATGGGGTGATTTTGTCGCGTTGAATGGTGTGTATTTCCCCAATGGCGACATTGTGTGGTCAGGTGGGGAATTGGAATTCCTGCTGCACTGGCAAGCTCTGGAACAAACCGAAGAGAGCTTCAGCGTGTTTGTGCATCTGGTGGATGAGAGCGGGGACATTGCCGCGCAGGATGATGGCTATCCGCGCCTGAATACGATTTACAGCAGCGATTGGACGCCCGACACGCCCATTTTCGACATCCGGCGCATCGTCATCCCACCGAACACACCCGCTGGCACGTATCATTTGCGCATTGGCTGGTACGATTGGCGTTCCGGGGAGCGATTCCTGACGGGCGAGGACGCGGATTTGTATACCGTGTCTGTCGAGATTACGGTGCGCTGGCCCGGTGGGTCGGGATTGCCGTGAAGCCATTTCAACACCCCGGATTTTAATCCAATACTGTTAAGATAAGGATTTTTTGTTGATTTTAGAGGCCATTAAAAAACTTGATGGTGCTGTTTTTAACCCCACCCCAGCCCACCCCAAGCTTGGGGTGGGAGCTAAGAATACGCTTTTTAAAAGGTCTCCCCCATGTTTGGGGAGATGTCGCGCGAGCGACAGAGGGGGTTATTCTAAGCACTTAGCAAACGGCCTTTCAAGTGCTAACTTAACAGTATTGGGATAAATCCCCCGGCTAAGCAAACCAAAGTGCACTGATGCAACTTGCCGAATTAATTGGGTAACGTTTCAATTGACTTCGCATTGACCGTGGCGGACACAGCAGTGTGTCACACGACGTCAGGTTAGGACGCAACGGGTGACCCAGAGTTAGCCCGTTTTGCCAAATTCAAATTTAAGATGCGTTCAGGGGTAATTTCTTGGCTGAGGTGGCGTTTGAGAAGCTGCCCCTGTTCATTTTCAATCACCCATTCCTGGGTCAGTGGATCAAAGTGGATCGTCACGGCGTGTCCGGCATAGGGGCGTCCAACTGAATAGGCGGTGCTGAATAAACTGATGCGTCCGACTTGGTCGACCCGGCGTGTCCAGATAATCCGGCTGATAAACTCATAAACACGGTTGATCTGTCACAAGTCAGCTTCTTGGCTGTGGGAGTAGGGACGGGGGTTATGGTAGAGAGCGGGGTAGGCGTGGCGGCGGCTTTGATCGTCAAGAGCGGGATAGCGTTCACGCTGCATGTGGATTGCCCAATCGAGTTGGCTTTGCAAGGCCGGTGGCTGGGGGGCTTTATGCGCCTCAACCCAGTGGGCTAGAACGCCATGATCGCGCTCGACAATCCCATTATCTGTACTCACACGCGGACGATTGAGCAGCACTTTGACCCCCAGACCCACTAACCACAGGGCAAGCGCCGAGGGAATGTCACGCTGCGTTGCCCACGGGCTGCCATTATCGACGCGGATCGCCCTGGATAGACCCCATTGCTCAAACCAGGTTCGCAATTGTATTCTCACTTCAGGCCCCGTGATCTGGTTGGCGCGGGCGTGGGGAAAAAACTTTCCCATCGAGGACCGCCCCGCTGGCTTCATCACTCACCAGTAACCAACTCACCTGCTCGCCAGTCGCCAATTGAATGGCTTCTGGGCTGTCCATCTCCCAAATATTATGGGGCGCTGTGCCGCGCCCCCGTCGGGCTTGTCCTTCCCCTTTGGGCTTTTTCGGTGGCAGACCCGCTCGCCGAAACCACCGTTGCAAGGTGCGCAAATGCGGCACTTTTTCGTCCACCCATTGGTCACGGATAATTTGACGGATTAATGGCGCACCCCATGTTGGATGGTTGCGCTTCAGCCACAGGGCGGCTCGATATACGCGCGGGCTGGCTTTCACCCCACGTTGACCACAGGTTTCATAGTTCGGCTCAATACGGCCTTCCCTTCGATACAGACCCCACACCTTACGCACACTTTCATACGGCATTGATAAGTCCTCAGCAATACGCTTCAGACGCTCCCCTTGTTGACGACGTTCCACTATTTGACGGCGCATGGCAACCGGTATAGGTTTCGGCATCCGCTTTTTCTACCTTTTTCGGCTTTGCTTTGTGTCGTATTATAGTCCTAACTCTACGTCGTGCGACACACTGCCGTGTCCGCCTCCCAACCATGTTTTGGGGAGATGTCGTGGGTTTATTTTCCATTTCACATGTTGCGTATCATAGACAATGCATAAAATATATCCACTAGAAAAACATAAAAAAAGCGTGACCGGCAACTGCCAGCCACGCTTGTAGGGTCGTGCTGCCGAGCTTTATTCGACTACCGGCAAACTTTCGACATCCATCTCTGGTGCAGTGATGTCAACCGTTAGCGTATTGACCCAACCTTCAGCACCCAGCGCTTCTTCGCGGCTGCCGTCACCATCAGTATCGATGAAGATTGGACCGGGATAGCGGATCTTCAAGAACTCACCATCTTCGCTGCGACCAAGCACCAACACACTGGCATCGAATGGCAGATAGTTGAGAATGGTCGCATCAGCCGCCGGGGCATCGTAGAAGTTCACGGGACCCGTACTGAAGACACCGCGAGCCACAGCGCGTGGTGAGATACTGAAGTTGATGACGAACGCCCAACCGGTCGATCCGTCGTCGCCACGAACGAAAGCAAAGCGACCACTATCATCATAGGCCAGAACCTGACCGGTTGCACCGTCTTCGAGGGTTCCTACCGCATCAGCAGTAATGCTCGGCTCGGCGCGAAGTGCTACCGCCGAATTGGTGCTTGCCGTGGCCGGTGAAGCTGCCAGATCAGTCAGTTCAGCATCGGCTTCGGACAGCTCAAGATCAGCCACAAAGGCGTAACCAACATGATCACCATCGAATACCAGCGCCCAGCGTCCATCAATCTCCAGAACACCCACAACGGACCCGCTTGGCAGGGTAGCCAGCACGTCAGATGTGATTTCGGGTTCGGCACGAATAGCAAAATCGGAAGTGGTATTGGCAACGCCCTTCAGGAATACATGGGCAGGACCAATTTCCAGAGCGGAAGCAATCACATAGCCCCCGTCCACACGAACGAAAAGACCTGCTTCTTCGTAAATATCTACTACCGCGCCACCGTCCAGACGACCGACAATTTCTGAATTAATATCGGGTTCAGCATAAATACCGGTGCCGTCTTCCTGAATGACTGTTCCCTGAGCAATCGGAATTTCACCGTCGCCCTGAGCAAGTATATTTCCCACTGGCAATGCAACAGCTAAAACCATTACAGCCAGCAAAACTAATTTGATCATACGTTTCATTGTGTGAAAAGCTCCTTGTTCAACGTAGACCCCTCATTAAACATGGGAGATAGCAGGGCGTATTATACCTGCTATCCATTTGGAATACCAACAAATTGTCCAGCGGGTTTAAAAGAAACTCATTCTGGCTTATAATAGAACATATGTTTTGAGGTTTGGAGACAGTTGTATACTTCAGGACGCCCCGTTGGGTGTCCCTACAAGAGATATAGAGTTTTTGTGGGGACATCCAACAGCACGTCCGGCATCCTCTCAAATAGCGAGGAGCAAATAATGGCACTGGATTTCACAAAAGTCGTTACACAGGTCAAGCACTTGGGGCGTACAATGGCCCGGCAGAACACTACGCTTGGGCAGCGGGTAGATGTTGCACAGGAGCAGTTTGATAAGCTGCCGGACAATCGTACCATCATGGACCGTGTGAAACTGGCTCGTATCAAGGACGCCGGGTATCGCGGCATCGCACCGCTGGATGGTAGCCGAGAACCAATTAATGCCGTTTTCAGTCTGCCGCAAATCCCGGAGCGTGCCACCGTGATTGCTGCCGACGGCTCCCAGATATACCCGGACCAGCACAGTGCCGCCTTTTATTTTCTCATCAATGTGGGCCTGTTCACCTACTATCATGGTGTGGAGCGACTCCCCGACCAATTCAGCGACCCGCAGCTATTTTTCCGCATGGAAGATACCCATGATAACATCGGCAATCCGATCAAGAACGCCGTCGTCAATGCCCGCCGGACGGTCCGCGAGATGCAGTCGCTGGCCGGGGTGGTATGGGATCACCGGCCAGCGGATCACGCCGTTGTGGCGATGTATGATGGCCCGCTGTTGTTTTTCCTCGGCAAAGATGTGGTGGATGCCGGGACGCTGGAGCGCGAATATGACCGTTCGCTCATCCGCATTCATGACACCCACCACACGATGGAGGCCGAAGGGACAGGTGGCAGTACCAGTCTGATTGGCTATGTGGATCGCCCTACCAGCCGCTTCTTGATTGCCATGATGCACCTGCTGGAACTTGATGAACGAGCCGTCACCCGCCGCGCCCTTGAGACGATGGGCCAGTATGAGGGTCTTACCGATAGCTGGCTGTTCCGCAAAATCCTTGCACCCGCTCAGCGGTCGGCCCTGATGATCCAGCAAAGCCCGCAAAATAAGCGGTTCCGTAATGAAATCGGTGACAACTTCGAAATTGCGTTTTTCTATCTCAATGTTTCGAAATACGCGGATGATCCCTATATTGCCCGCATTGAAATGCCGATGTGGGTCGCCCATAATCCGTCGCTGGTGGATATGGTGCACGGGTTGGTTATTTCTCAGTGCAATATCATCGGCAACTACCCCTATGCCCTGACGCGGGCCGATGAACTGGCGGTCATTCGCGGCGCGGAGAAAAGTGCACTGGAAGACATTATCCGTACTGAACTACTCAAAAACAACCAGCCCTTTGATGAATCATCGAAGCTGGTCGGCAAACACCAGACGCGCACCGACCGCCGCCGTTTTGGTGATCCCGTCAAGCCAGCGTTTTAAAACATAGCGTGTTCCTGACCGATGCATTGTTGCAGGTGAGCGATTTGAAGCGAATACGTCCCACCGTCCCCGTTTGCGATTGGTGGGATGACAGCAAGCGGGCGTCCAACGGGACTCGGCAACAACAACGGTTCACTAACTAACCCTACTGCGGGAGTGCTTCTCAATGCGGCGTTTAAAAAAGCCTGCCCGCCACAATCCAGCCAGCAGGATAATCAACCCCACCCACCGCGAAAAATGTGCGCGGTCATGCGCCAGCGAAATATCCGCCCATGTCACGAAGGCACGTTCGGCAAACACGGGCTTAAGTTGCCCGGTGTGAACATTCAGGATATGCGAATAGCCGTCCAGATTCAACAGAATCCACTGCTCATCCGGCGACCATGCGCGAAGCGTGCGGCACAGATTGACTGTCATTAAGCACTCCGAACTCAGGGACAGTGGCTCGGTGGTGATCTGTGCGTTTTTTCCGGTAGCGGTATCGAAAACAAATACATGGGAGTCACGCCCCGGCACTAAATATGCCACATCTTTACGGTCAGATGATGCCACCATTTCCGCCACATCTACCTTAAGCAGCGGCGAACGTTCCTGCTCAGCACCAAAATAAATCCCCTGATCAAACAGGTACGGCTTATGACAGCAGTCTGCAACCGACGTAAACGGCACATCCGGCTCAAAGATCATGTGCCCCAAATAAATATCAATAATATACGAGCCAAACTGTGACGCCGACCATATCTCAACGGTTCGATTGTCGCGCCAGCGTCCCGCTGGGAATAATTCCATTGGCAGCGGCAGCCAGCGTGAGCGTCCGTTGATCACATTCAAAATCAGGACATAATTTCCGCCAAGCATCGCATCATGAATAATCCAGCCCACATGGCGACTGTCCGGGGACCACGTGCCGAAGTAATCGATGGAGTCATGAAGCTCAAAGTCGATGGTGTGGGTCAATGTGCCCGAAATCAAGTCAAGGACGTAAGCGCGGTCCGGGCGGGCGGTGTAGGTAATAAGCAGCCACTGCCCGTTTGGTGACGGGCGTTCGGTGACAAACGATACCTCTTGCAGATCATCCCGTGATGATACCTGTCCAGCAAGAAAGGTTCTGCCTGTATTCACATTCTGCCGATAGATGGTGTTCCCGTGATGGATGATGAGGTTCACACCGCCGGGGTCTTCGGGATAATGCCACCACAGCAGCAGCGACAGCATCAAGCCGCTTAATCCACCCAGTACGCACGCATATTTCCACATCAGCGCACCGCCCGCCACATCCCAAGCATCAGGAATCCTGCGCTTGCTACCAGCCACAACGGAAAATGTTCCCTGTTGTACGGCAGAGAGATGTCCGTCCAGAAGATTGAATAAACGATTTCATTGAAGATGGTTTTGACCTGCCCGGACCTCAAATTGATGATTTGTACGCTGTCATCTATTCTCAAAACAAGCCACTCCTTATCTGGCGACCACGGACCAAATATTGAGCAGAGTGCGTTTTCATTCAGGCATTCATTTCTCAGACGAAGCGGTGTTTCTGTGACTTGCCTACTTGTATCGGTGCCAATATCATAAACGAAAACGTGTGGTTCGCTTCCGGCTAGTTGTATGTAGGCGATTTGCTTTTCATCAGGCGAGAGCCTCGCGGCAATCACATGTGAGTTTTCCTCAATAGAAGTTAGGCTCAACTCAATTGGATTGTTTAACGAACTACACTCATCGGGAAAAGTATAACATCCTTGACCAGTGAAAGAAGATACATATATTTGCCCGGTAGTTATATCAATAGCGTATATCTCACGTTGTGTGTCGCTCCACACTTCAACCATATGAGCATTTTGCCAACGTCCGGCAGTATAGCGACCACTGCGCAGAAGGTGTTTCCGCATCTCTCCCGTGACTGGATCTAGGACGAGAACAAAATGCTGATAGCGGAATTGATCTGTTGCTATCCAGCCTACATGGCGGCTGTCAGGCGACCACGTTCCAAAATAATCCATTTCATCGTGCAAGTGAAATTCAATATATTGGGTGACAGTGCCTGCCAACAGATCAATCACATAAGCTTTGTCTGGAGCATCAAAATACCCAAACGTAGTGGCTGCCCATTGTCCATCTGGTGATATATTGATCGAGTACGAAACAAATCCACCTATATCTTCAACAGCCCATGGTTGAAGTAAGCGTGAATTGATACCCGTGTCCATATCGTATCGGTAGATCTGGCCGTAGTCCTCAATGATGATATGCAAGCCACCGGCATCTTCTGGAAAGCCCCACGTCACTAGGAACGAGATAATCAAACCGCCCAATCCGCCCAACACCCACACATATCTCCACATCAGCGCACCGCCCGCCACATCCCAAGCATCAAGAATCCTGCGCTTGCTACCAGCCACAACGGGAAATGGCTTCTATCATTCGCAAAGGAAATGTCTGTCCAATCTGATGTCACCCTACCGTCCAGCGCAACCGGGTATAGCTGGCCTGTCTTGGCATCAAGGATGTGTAACTCGCCGGTCATGTTGAGCAATATCCAGTGATCGTCGGGTGACCATGCGCGGAGTGTCCGGCAAACATTGAACACATTCAGACACTCATCGGGTAGAGGTAACGTTGTACTGGTTATCTGCGTACTGTCGCCAGTGTTTCTAGTGTAAACAAACAGATGTGGCTGGTTTTGGATAAGTTGAAGATAGGCAATTTTTTCAAGATTCGGGGAGGCCAGTACCCCGACTGTATCAGTTTTCAGGATAAACTCGCGCTGGTGATTGGTGTACAGATAAATGCTGTCATTATCATAACCAGCCTGTGCACAGCAGTTTCTTACGGAGGAATAGGATACATCCGGCACAAACAGCATGTCGCCCGAATAAATATCGATCACATATGCCCCGGCCCTTGATGCCGACCAGATTTCAACCGTGCGATCATCGCGCCAGCGTCCTGCCGTAAAGTACCCTGACGGCAGCGGAAATTCGTGTTGCTGGCCGGTGATGACATTCAGCAAGAGTACATAATCGGCCCCATTTCCACGAGTATAGGTTACCCATCCAATGTGACGGCTGTCTGGTGACCATGTGCCAAAGTAATCAATGCCGTCGTGCAGTTCGAATTCAAGGCGGTGGGAAAGGCGGTCGGAAATCACATCAACCACAAAAGCGCGGTCGGGTCTACCCGTGTGGGTGATAAGCGCCCAATGTCCGTTGGGAGATGTGCGGACCGTCCTGAAGGTCGGCTGGGAGCCATCCTCCGCCAGCGGAAGCGGCAGCAGGTGGTGCAGTTCTGCCGACTCGACATCATAACGATAAATGCCGTCAGTATGTTCCACAATCAGATTTACTCGCCCCAGATTTTGCGGATACTGCCGCCATACCAGCAGCGATATGAGTAACCCACCAAATCCACCCACCAGCCACACATATTTCCACATCAGCGCACCATCCGCCGCAACCCGACCACCATCGCCCCGGCCAGCACCACTACCAGCCATTCTCCTGCCCAGTGCTTATCCACAATGGGCGAGAAAACCGGATACATATCATTGGCGGGACGATAGGTGAGGCGTTGGGTGTCGCTGCCATCGGGGCGCACACGGTAAATCTCAAAATTGTGGTCGCGGTTGGTGGCGTATACAATCCACGCGCCATCGCCTGACCAGCTTGGATTGAGCGAATATACATCCGAGAACGTCAGGTTCTGCAGGTTGCTCGTCGCTAAATCCAGCCGGAAAAGCTCGGACTTGGCCTCGCGATAGCGAACATACACCAGCGATGTGCCATCCGGTGACAACGCGGGCTGGCTGTCGTTGTCACCGTTATCGGTGAGCTGCTGGATTGCGCTGCCATCGGACCGCATCCGGTACAGATTCAAGTGCTCGTAGTTCACCGCCCCGGAAAAAACAATCCACTCCCCATCCGTGCTCCATTTCGGCGCATAGTTGGGGGCAAGAGCCGTGTTAATCAGGCTGGCCTCACCCGTCATACCCGCCCGGTACAACCGGCGAAGCTCGCCAGTGGTACGATTCGTAAACAGAATCTGGCTGCCATCCGGCGACCACTCCGGTGTGTCATAAGCGCCAATGTCACCCAGAAAGGGGCTGATTTCCCCCGTGCGTACCGTCAGGATTTGCAGCGTACGGTCATGGCTGCGGCGTCTGGCTTCTATACTCAACATAAGCCGGGAGGCATCGGGTGACCATGACAGCGCAAATTCACGGAGCGAGGTGTAGGTTAGTCGTTTCAGGTCGGTGCCATCGGTGCGCATACGCCATACGTCAGACTGCCCGTTGTCATGGCTGACAAAGGCAATCCAGGCCGATTCGGGGTCGGCTCGCCGCGCCACAACCAATGTACTGACCAATATCAGGAGGGTGCTGGCAAACAGTAATCCGATTCGCTGCATGGTGGTGTTCCGTTGCGCACTTTTCTTTAAAAGATTATATTGAAAAGCGTACGATTTTTCATTAAAGGAACGATTATGAGCCAGAAGCCCATCCTCTTAAGCTGCCCTAACTGCGGGTCGAATATGAATTCATATATCAACGAATATGGTGACAAGCAAGCGAAGTGCCCGTCCTGCGGCACACGGATGGATTTGCCGGAAAGTGCTGCTCGCACCCAGCAGCAGACATCGTTTCAGCCAGATCATCTGAATCAACTTGTCAATGTCGCGCTGCAATCCGCCGCCCAACAACTGAGTACACCACAGGCCAAACAAGTAGCACGTCAGTCATCCAACAGTTGCTGCGGCTGTGGGGTTGTGATACTTATCTTCATTGCTATTTTCGGTTTTGTTGGCATTGGTGTCTTCAGTGCGATACCTAACACAGCCATTCAAGATATTGAGGACTTTTTCGGCATCGACTTTCTCAACAACGCGCGTGCCCTCAGCACATCGCAGCCGTTGTCTCACCGCCAGGAGGTGACAGCCGTCGCTTTCAGCCCGGATGGGCGTATTCTGGCGGTGGGTGGCGCTAGCAACATGCTAGAATTCTGGAATCCAGATACCCTTGAATCCATACGCTCGGTCAATCTTGGCAGCAACAACTTTGGCTTTAGCGAAGTCGGTGCGATGGCCTTCAGCCCGGATGGGCGTACGCTGGCGGTAGCCTCCGGAGGTGACCGCATTCAACTCGTTGAAGCAGAGAGTGGGCGCATTGTAGGTAACATCGAGCAAAGCATGTCAAGCGTTAGCCATATGGACTTTACCACTGATGGCAGCCGGTTGCTGTGGCTCGATTCGATTCGCAACTTATATGTCGCCGATGTGGAGACACGCCGGGTTATCAACGAGTTTACGCTGCCGGGATACACCACAGACTTTGTGGTCAGCCCTGATGGCAGTTTTGTGGCAGCAGTCATGCAGTCAGAGGGTGTTCGTTTCTGGGACCCGGAAACAGGGGAACTGCTGCGTACCATCCGCGCCACCACTACTCAGACTCTGATTGCGATTAACCCGGATGGTGACTTAATTGCCATTTCCAACAGCGACGAGGTTGAATTGTGGGATACGGAGACGTTGAAAAAAGTGGATACCCTCCGCACTGACTTTACCGTTTTCTCAATCCAGTCTATCGAATTCAGCCCAACCGGGAAGTATGTGGCGGCGGGCAGCTTTTTTAGTAATGGGGCCATCTGGGACGTTGACTCCGGCGATACTGTCGTGACACTGGAGGACATTGAACAAATTGAGCGGATGGCATTCAGCGCCAATGGCGAAACGCTGGCAACCAGCGGCGGAGTTTATTTCCCGACTGTAGGGACCGGCGATGGCAATCTGGTTCGTCTGTGGGATGCCTTCGACGCTGATGAAGCCGATAGCGGACTGAGGGTTAAAGCGTTACCCTCACCGACACCGCCATGATTCGCCAGCTAGAACAGATTAATTCACAGGCATGGCCCGCTGTACAAACCATCGACCATCACGGCTGGATTTTACAGCTAAGCGATGGTTACAGCCGCCGTGCCAACAGCATCCTTACCCATGACTCGTCAACCGGCGATGTCGAAGCCAGTATCCATTTCTGTGAGCGGGTTTATGGCGAGCATGGCTTGAAGACGCGCTTCCGCCTGACGGACGCCAGCCAGCCGCCAGAGCTGGAGGCAACACTGCTTGAGATGGGCTACACAAAAGAAACCCCCAGTCTGGTCATGACGATGCCCGTGAAGGCGGTGGATGCGGAAATTGATGGCGAGTTTTCGTTTCAGGAAACGGTAGACCATGAGTGGTTGAGCGATTATTTTGCGATGAATAACATTGACCGTCAACTTTTTGACAGCCACATGGCAATCCTCAACAAAATGAGCGGAAAAGTGTGCTTCGGGCGGGTCGCGGATGCTGCGCTGGGACTGGCGCATCAAACCGGGGGCTATGTGGGGTTTTATGATATAGTGGTTGATCCGCAGTACCGCTTACAGGGCTATGGTCGCCGCATCGTGAAGTCACTGCTGGCGTGGTGCAGCGGGCTGGATGTCGATACCATTCATCTCAGTGTCCAATCCGACAACACTCGCGCCATCAAACTCTATGAAAGTCTCGGCTTCCAGACGCGCTACGAATATTGTTACTATAGCAAAACCGTTTGAGGTGAAATGTCGGCTAGCGTCAAAGTTGGTATGATCAGTCGAAACTATCGAAGTGCTCCCTTCCTTGAAGCCTGCCATCGTTTTGACAATCTTGAATTAATCGCTTGCGCTGATCATCGTGAGCCAGATGATCTGAAATTGCGTTGCCAGCAATTTGGTATTCCAGTGCTGACGGTGGAGGAACTGCTGGACATTCCTGAAATTGAGATTGTCATCAATGCAACTCACACCAAAGCACACTGTGCATTCGCGTTGGCGATAATTGCGGCGGGCAAAAATGTGTATAACCGCACACCTTTTGTAGCGGAACCGGGTGAAGGTCGTCGGGTTCTGGACTTTGCCCGCGAAAAGGACGTTATCGTTGGCAGTGAGCCGGATGCGTTTCTGAGTAATGGTGTGCAGGTATGTCGTAAGTTAATCAGCGAAGGCGTCATCGGGCAGCCTGTTTTTGTAAATGCATTTATGGTCCAACGTAATATTGACGGGCGACATCCTGACCAGGATTTTTACTACCCACATGCTGCCGGGGTAATGTACTTATTGGGACCGTACTGTTTGAGCACACTGGTCTATCTATTAGGGCCTGTGAGTCGGGTGGTAGGGTCGCAATGTATCCGACCATTGCAGAAATTCGATGAGCAACCAAATCAAATATTTCTTGAAGATGTTCCAACGCATGTGGCTGGCTCGCTGGAATTTGCAAATGGCATTAACGGAACCATCATAACGGGGTTTGAAACTGGAACGCACTCCCATTCGGTTGTGGAGATTTATGGAACGGAAGGCGCGTTGAGATTGCCTGATCCAACAACCTTTGATGAAAATGTGCAGGTTAGAAAATTGGGAGAGAAGGACTGGACGCCTGTACCGATCTCCTCCAGTGACTTGCCACAGTGTCGAGGAATTGGCCTGGCAGATATGGCTGAGGCTCTCAAGGACAATCGCCCTCATCTTGCCAGCGGCGAGTTAGCATTGCATGTCATTGACATCATATGGTCTATTCACCAGTCAGCCAAACTTGGCAAATCCCTCGCCGTAAAAAGTGCAGTTTCACCGGAAAGTGTCTGAGAAAGTTCGCCCCTCAAATGGCAAAATGAAAATAGATGATGTCGGTAGGTGTACGGGATTCAACAAAATTGCCACTCGTGCGTTTGTCAATGACAGCACGCCAGAATGTTGCCGACGGCTTATTGTTGTGTGGCGTGGTGATTTGCCAGTCGCCCGGATAGCGGTCAAAGCACAAATTTGCCGCAAAAGCCCCGATGCCGCGACGACGAAATTTGCGCATGACAAAAAACTCAGAAATTGACATCAACTCAGCGTCAAACGTGCCAGATGCCACATCGGTTGTGCCCCGTGTGATCAGGGTAAAGCCCGCAATTGATTCGCCATAGCGAATGAAGTATGCGTCGCGTCGCTCTTCAATCCAATAGTTATCAAGATACATGTATTCATATCGACCATGAGCATTGACATCATCGCCTGTGAATTCGCTGAAATCGTAGAGATAAAGCTGCATGAGGTTTTGCAGCACCGATTTGTCTTCATATGGGATCATGTCCAAAGAAATCATGATGTTTTTATCCAGTTCATCTCATTCCAAACCGTCAATCAGAATATCACGAATCCTGTTTTTTGCTGAGGGGCAGCGGGACAATGAGGGGGCGGTCATAATGTGGGTGGGGCATCACGACGGTGGGCAGGTTGAAGGCTGCAAAGAGATTTTCTTCAGTGAGTACCGCCTGTGGTGTGCCGACATCCACCCACGTACCATCACGCAAAATGCCGATGCGGTCAGCATAGATAGCGGCGAGATTGAGATCGTGGACGATGGCGATGATGGCTGCCCCCTCGCTGGCAAGGGATTGGGCAATCATCATGATAAGCTGCTGGTGGCGCAAATCGAGGGTGCTGGTGGGTTCATCCAGCAGGAGCAGATCAGTTTGCTGGGCCAGAATGCGCGAAAAGGTGACCCGCGATTGTTCGCCGCTGGAGAGGGTTGCGAAAAAGCGGTCAGCTAGATAATCGGATTCGGTGCTTTTAAGGCTGGTTTCGACGACTTCACGATCATGCGGGGTTTCGGCGCGTTTGATGTGGGGATGGCGACCGAGCATCACTACATCGTACACCGAAAAATCGAAGCTGACCGATTCGCGCTGGGCCATGACCGCCCGCTTCAGGGCAAGCTGGCGGCGCGAATATTCTCCGAGCGGCTGCCCGTTCAGGGTAATCACGCCGCCGGAGGGTGTTAATTCTCCGCTGAAAAGGCGCAGCAGGGTGCTTTTGCCCGCACCATTGGGGCCAACCAGCGCGAAGACCTCGCCGCGTTCAACGGACAGACTAACATCATTAATGATGGTTTTGCCATTGATGGTGTAGGAAAGGGAGGTTGCTTCCAGCATCAGACTCCTCGCCGCTGGTAAAGCCAGATTAAGAACAGGAAAAAAGGTCCGCCTATCAGGGTCGTGACCACCCCCAATGGGACTTCGGTGGTGGCGATAGTTCGCGCCAGAATGTCGGCTTCCAACAGAAATATCGCGCCGCCGAGCATGCTGGCAGGCAGCAGCAGGCGATGGTCCGGGCCAAACAGCAGGCGGATAAAATGGGGCACGACCAGTCCCACAAACCCAATAATGCCGACATAGGCCACGCCGATGCCCGTCATCAGGGCGCTGAGGATGATTGCCGCCAGTCGCAGCCGCTGAACGTCAATACCCAGATAACCTGCTTCTACCTCGCCTAACGCCATGACATTAAGCGGTCGCGCCATGAACAGCGAAAACAGTGCCCCGGTCAGGATGACAGCAGCGGTTAACTCAACCTCTTCCCATTTTACCGCGCCCAGACTGCCCAGCGACCAGAAAATAATATCGCCGACTTTTTCCTGCCCGGCGCGAAAGGTCATCAGGCCCACATAGGCGGCGGAGATGGCGCTGAAGGCGACGCCAACTAACAGCATGGTGGTGGGATTGGTGCGGCGCTGGTAGTAGGCCAGTCGATACACCAGCAGCGTTCCCGCAATCGCCCCGGCAAATGAAAATCCCGCCACACCAAGATCATAACCGAGGATCGTAAAACTCAAGTCAAAGGTGATGGCGGACACCGCGCCAACGGCGGCCCCACTGGAAACGCCAATCAGGGAGGGTTCGGCTAAGGGATTGCGCAGGACGCCCTGCAACATACTCCCCGACAGTGCCAACCCGATTCCGACCAGCACCGCCATTGCTACACGGGGCAGGCGAATGGTAGTAATAAGGGCCGATAAACGCCGCACATCGCGATTGTTGTAGTCGAGGTCGCTCTGATAACCGAGATGAAGATAGTCGCTGGAGGCATCGAGCGTAGCTTTGTAGGCAATGTCCGCCGGGACATCGACGGTGCCTGCCTGAATGCTGTTTATCACGGCCACCGCCAGCACAACAAATAATCCCGCGATGACGATGAGGCGGGTCGCGGGATGGCGGCGGATTTCCTGCCAGCGTTTAGTCATTGCTTAAATAGGCTTTCAACGCTTCGCCGCGTCCGGGCACGTGCAGGGCTGCCGCGATTTCGTCAATGTCGGTCGCGTTCTCAATGATGATGACCGCCGCATCGGTGTCAAGTGGCTCCGTCGTAACAATCAAATCCGTCGCGGCGATGTCCTGCGCATCATCATAAAGTTCGGCATGGAAGCCCAGATTCTGGACGGTTGCCAGCAGCGTTTCATCGGTGACGAGGATGCGGGTTGGCGGTTCACCGGGCCATTCAACCTCCGACTCCCATGTCATCTCAGGATGGAAGGCTTGTGCCAAAATCATGAGAGCTTCCCCGGTGCGGATCGACATGCCGAGCAGTAACTGGGTATCCATCACAATCACATTATCGTTTTCGACGGCGGGGGTATCACGCAGGCCCTGTTCATCGAGGATGGCGTCTAATCCGCCGGATGCTTCGACATTGCCTTCGGTCAGGACGAGGTAATCGGGGAAGGCAGCAAAAATAATCTCCGCGCTGAGCGGCGCATAACCTTCCACACCTGCATCAACCGCCGTGTTATGTCCACCCGCGCCGGTAATCATAAAATGACCGGGTGTGCCCGCTCCAGCGGCGAGTTGCAGGCCGCGCCCACGCAGATAGGGGTGAAAGACGGCAGGTGGTTCGGCGGTGTTTGCCAGCGCAATCTCAACCCATTTCATTTCGAGGGCGAGTTTATCGGCGAGTTCCTGCCCTTTTTCGCTAACACCCAATGCGGCAGACACCATCTTGATTTTCTGGAAAGGCAAATCAAGGCCGCCGGTGTCATTGTCGGGGATGATGACCACCGGAATGCCCACGCCGCGAATCTGGTCGAGCACATCATCGGGACCACAGATTTGCGTACAGAAAAAGATATCGGGGTCTTCGGCGATGACGGGTTCGGCGGTCAGGCGACGCCCAAAGCCAATGACGGGAAGGTCGTCCAGCAGGTAGGGTGGATAGGTAGAACTTGAATCGACGCCGACGAGGTTATCCTCAAAGCCGAGAGCGACGATGATTTCAGTGACATCGCCACTACCGGAGACAATCGCATCTATTGAGTTGATGGTGACGTCATTACCTTCGGCATCAGTGATAGTGATGGGGAAGGGACCGCCCTGAGCGTGGATCATGCTGGTGAGTAGAAGTATGATGAGAAAAAATAGTCGCTTCATCGAAAATCCTGAATTCGTGATTCCGGGGGCGACATCGCCTGCCCCATGTGTTAACGTTTTCCCACCTCTCCCTAAATCCCTCTCCGCAGGGCGGAGAGGGACTTTGCAACCTGCTGAATATGCTATAGTTGCCGGGACGGTTACATTTTGGTGAACCGTCAGGACAACGCTCTGTTGCTCCTCCGCAGGGCGGGAGGTGGCTCGCAGAGCCGGAGGCGGTGGGTTTCTGAATCGCTTACCTGCAAAAGTGCCATTCCCCATTTCTCCCCATTTATGGGGAGATGTCCGAAGGACAGAGGGGAAGGAGCGTTAGGGTTTGCTAAATCATTCTTCCGCCAACGCCTGAACATCTTCCGGCAGTTTGCTCACTTCGTCGT
Organism: Chloroflexota bacterium; assembly: GCA_022616515.1. GTDB lineage: Bacteria > Chloroflexota > Anaerolineae > Aggregatilineales > J027 > JAKEEQ01. The sequence goes on from JAKEEQ010000213.1 coordinate 36,582, forward strand.
CGGGCAGCAACGTTACGACCGCTGGCGAAATGTTTTCCCACGTATCGGGTTCTTGTTCAGCCAGCCATAATAGCACATCTGCCGGTAGGAAGTCTTCAATGATGTAGCCCGTGTACTGGTATTCGGCGACCCAATTGATGATTTCGATACCGTAGAGTTCTTCATCAGTGAAGGGGTCAACGACGGTTACGAGGAAATCATCGGCAGTATCCAGTTCCTCCATCATAAAGCCTTCGGCAATGGGTGCCCACTGCGCGGCATCGAGTGTCGGGGCTTCACCTGCTGCCGTTTCGTCTTCTTCACTGTCTTCGCCATCTGCTTCTTCATCGTCGCCTTCGATCTCCTCGGTTTCGAGAATGCTGTTCAGGCTGAGGCCGCGGAATACCAGCGCACCAAGAGCAGTTGCTGATACAGGTAATTCTTCGCCAAACGCACCGTCTTCGGTGACGTTTTGCATCATAAAACCAACGGCGGGTGCCCACTCGACCATCAAATCGGCCCCAACCGCGTTCAGACCAGTAAGAACGTAGGCCGTTAGCAAAGTCGAACTATCTCCTGCATTCTCAAAAGGCCAGCCACCATCTTCATTCTGAGTTTCGGTAAGATAATCAATGGCAGCATTAATGGCTTCCTCGTTTTCTGTTAGAGCTAAGGCGTGTATGCAAGAGGCGGTAACAGCAGGTTCGGAATCGTCGCCAGCCTCTTTGCCAAAGCCGCCGTCTTCATTCTGGCGGTCCAGCAAAGCGGAGGTAACCAGACTTGGGACGGATGTCCCGGTGGCATTCAACGCAATGAGACCCAGACATAAACCCTCAACATCCTGACCGCGATCACGGGCAAGACGCGAATTCAGGGAGGCGAAAATTGCACCATCAGCAAAAGTTTTTGCATCTTCACCAGCGGCGGCAATTGACAGGACCATCAGTGATGCATCATAGATAGTAACATCGTCCTTGTTTTCGGCATAATAATCGGTGATCCAGGTTAGTGCATCGGCATCGGGTTCATCGAGCAGGCTCAGAGCGATATTGGACAGGATAGTATCAACAATGCCTTCGCCATAGGAGCCGTCATCATTCTTTTGAGATTTTACATAATCAAGCGCAGCAAGGGCGGGATCACCCTGAGCGGAAACAATTGGGGTGGCGATTAGCAGGACGACAATCATCGTCAGTAAGACACGTCTCATGGTAGCGGTTTCCTCATTTCCAGAATCTTCGGCTAAAATCATCTGTTGTACGCACCATGTGAGATGTTTTACCCCAATCCGCAGTTCGGATGTGTCGGGCAGCGGACGCCATGTATGGCGTCCCTACAGCCTCATTGAGGTTTTTCGTAGGGACGGGATATATCCCGTCCGCTTTTATCCTGTTTTTTCTTTCACATGCTGCGTGACACTATAGTAACAATACTTCACAACCTTAAACAGGAGATAAATTATCTCGGATTGTTATGTATATCCTCTTGATTGAACCCTACGACACCGGCTCCCACGCGGTGTGGATGCGCGGCTACCAGCAGCACAGCCAGCATCGTGTCGATATTTTAAGCCTTGAAGGGCAATTCTGGCAGTGGCGATTGTTAGGCGGGGTGGTCACACTGGCGGAGCGATTTTTGGCTCTGGAAGAAAAGCCGGATGTGATTATCGCCTCGGATATGCTGGATGTCAGCACCTTTCGCGCCCTGACCAGAACGGACATACCCATTGCCCTCTATTTCCATGAAAACCAATTGACCTACCCGCGTGGTCCGCGCCAGAAACTGCGCAACCACTACGCCTTCATCAACTATGTGAGCGCACTGGCAGCCGATCATGTGTATTTCAACAGCGAATATCACCAGAACGTTTTTTTGCAGGAACTCCCGCGCTTGCTTAATCATTTCCCCGACCATAAGAACCTGCATACGATTGACGAAATCGCCAGAAAATCGAGTGTGCTGCTGGTGGGGATGGATTTGCAGCGCTACGATACCCATCGCCCTATCAGCAGTCGCAAAGGTTCGCCGCTCATCATGTGGAATCATCGCTGGGACTATGACAAAAACCCCGTGCCCTTTTTGAAGGCGCTGATCCGGTTGGCCGAAGAAGGTCTTGACTTTGAAGTGGTGCTGGCCGGGGAAAACGTCCGTCAGCAACCCACCGAATTTATCGAGGCGCGGGAGATATTGGGGGAACAGATTATCCATTACGGTTATGTCGAGTCGTTTGCGGACTATGCACGGCTGTTGTGGGCGGCGGATGTCATCGTCAGTACGGCAAAGCAGGATTTTTTCGGCATCAGCATGGTGGAGGGCATTTACTGCGGCTGTTATCCACTGCTGGCGAATCGCCTGAATTATCCCTATCTCATCCCTGAAATGCACCGTCCCGCGCACCTCTTTGATAAAGATGCTGCCCTGACTTTCAAACTGCGGGAGTATTTACAGCATCCTCGACCAGCCCCCTCTGATCTACATGAATTTGTTGTCCAATTCGATTGGCGGGTGCAGGCTGCCCACTACGATGCGACATTCCACATGTTGATTTGATGCAAAAGCACACTAACGATGTATTCCCATGTGAATCATAATGGCAGAAACATTCGGTCTCACTGAGGGAATGTGCCATGAGGATTTTATTGACATACGCGACATCGCATGGTTCCACCGCCGAAATCGCTGAATTTATCGGTGATAAACTCGGCAAACGGGGCCACAATGTATCGGTTGAAGACGCGGCACTGGTGATGAGCATTGACGGTTTTGATGCCTTTGTGATTGGCTCGGCGATTCATTCCGGCGAATGGCTGCCGGAGGGCATCGCCTTTGTCGAGGAATTTGGCGACGAAATCGACGATAAGCCCGTCTTTTGTTTTGTAACCTGCATCCGTGTTCTGGAAGACAAGGGCTACGATTGGGTGCTGAATAATTACATGCCGCCCTGGCTGCTCGAACGCCTCAATTTGCTGGACGTAACTGCCTTTGCCGGGAAACTGAAGTTTGATGATGTTAGCTGGGAAGAGGAATGGACGCTGGCCCTGAAATATGACGGCAGTCATCCCGCCATTGACTTCGATGGCGACTTTCGGCAGTGGGACAAGATCGAAGCGTGGGCAGACAGCATCGCCCGGCAGTTGAAAACCCACAAAAAATCGAAAAAGGACGATTAGCCCCTTAATGAATTTTCCAGATCAAGACGCACAAAATCGAGTACGCGGAATGCAGATGTCATTTCCACCACTAATCCCGCCGGGTCAGCAACCAAGCTAAGCAATTCTGCCAGCATAGGCGAGCGTACCAGAAGCTTAGCCGGGCGGTGACCAGTGCGGGCCAGTTGCCGCAGCACAATTTCAGGCACTGTACCCCACATGGCCTCAAGAGAGGGCAGGGGTTGGAGCAATTCCACACCGATGACCATTCCCGCCAGTGGTTCAACCAGCAGGACTGCATACGCAAAGTAGGGGCGGGTTCCCTCCTCACCAATCTGGGCAGGTATCATGAAACAATCGGTTTCAATCTGGTGCAACTGCCGGGGCATTTTTTTGACGGCATCCAGCAGTGTATGATCAACCTGTACTTCAATCAGGGCCGCTGGTGGGCGCTGTACTTTCATGATATGGTCTTCCCACCTCAGAACGTTGTTTTTACGACGCGGAACACGCACCAGATACTGTTCGATGTCTTCTATGCTGTCCATCAAAGCCGGATTTTCCTTATAACGCGGCGCGACATCCAGCAGTTGTTCGAGCGCGTAGGCCAGAAAACGTGCCTGTGGACCATCAATGTACCAGGGTGCCAGACCGGGCGCATACTGGCGAAAGGCAGGCCACGCGTGATGACCACGAAATTTGTAGGCCAGTTCTTTGATTTTGGCATAGTCCTGTTTGTCGATGTCAAAGCGATTTTCAAATGACGCCATGAGTTGGGGCATGTTCATCAAATCAGTGGGTTCTACATTCGGGTAAAAGTCTTGAAAATCCCAGAATTGATAAAGCCCCTGTGCGCCCAGATAGACTGTGACGGCGTAATGTTCGCCCGCCATGCCCATCACACTCACAAAACCGAATTCCTTTGTTTCCGGATTCTGTACGCCGAACAGGTCAATTTCTTCCATCCACTGCCATGGGGCAAGTTCCCGCACTTGAACGGATAGATCATACAGCCTTTGCCATTCCTCACGAGTTGGCGGCGGATTTTCCATGTCTATTATCTCCACGCTGAAGTCATGCTACCTATTTTGACACATGCGTGGAGATTTACCAGTGCCTGCGAGAATTGTACTTATTCCTCTGGAAATGGCGGCACGTCTCGCTTATAAAGCCATGTCTGGAACATCTCATCAAGTTCCATACCGCTGACTTCCTCAGCTACGGCCATAAAGTCTTCGGTCGTGGCATTGCTATCATGGAAACGGTTGGTATAGGTGCGCAGGATGTTGAAAAACGCCTCATCGCCAACCTCAAGGCGCAGCGCATGCAGGGCCAGCGCTCCCCGAAAATAGACCGCAACGTTAAACAGATTGCCACCTACCGGCGGTTCAGCAACCGGGACAGTGGAAGACCCAAGATTTTCGTGAAAGTTGGCAAGCACCACGTCGGCAAATCCTTCACCGTTTTTATATTCCGCCCACAGCACCATCGCATACGAGGCGAAACCCTCATTGAGCCAGATGTGCTGCCAGTCGGCAGGGCTAACGCTGTCGCCAAACCATTGATGCGCCAGTTCATGGGCGATGGTAAGCTGCCCATTGAATCCATTTTCCAGCACATTTTCGCCAAACAGCGACATCGTTTGTGTTTCAAGAGCGAAGCCGAGATTGGTATCCGCCACCACCACCCCATAGACCTCAAACGGATAAGGGCCAAAAATGCCGTTAAAATATTCGATCATTTCGGCAGTATCACTGAAATAATCTTCGGCCTGCGCCGCTGAGACGGCGGGAAAGTAGTTGCGGATGAGCAGCCCATTGGGGCCAGCTTCTTCAACCCGGATGAAGTCTGCAACATTTACGGTAGCCAGATAGGTTGCCATCGGGTCCGATGCTTCAAAAATGTAGGTGGTTTCCGCGTCACCTTCAACCGTTTCAATGAGCATCCCATTAGCGGCGACCACATACGGATCATCCACCGTCACTTCAAAGGTAAAGGTAGCCTTATCCAGTGGATGATCGTTGGCGGGGAACCACGTCGCCGCCCCGGAGGGTTCACTGGCAACGTAAATGCCTGTGTCATACCGGTTCCAGCCGATAGCAATCGGGATCGCGCTGTCCTCAAAGCTGTTCGGTACGCCCTTATAGGTCACCACCACCGTAAATGCCTCATCCACACCCAGAGGTGCAGCCGGGGTGATCGTCATTTCGCTGCGGTTTCGCTCAAATTCCGCCACCTCACCGTTTACTGTTAATTCAACAACTTCCAGCCCACGAAAATCCAGATTGAAGGCGCTCAAATCTTGCGTGGCGTTGGCCTCAATGGTGGTCGTTGCATCAATCGCGCCGGTGTTCATATCCACATCAAGATCAATGGTGTAATGCTGCACATCATAGCCCCCGTTGCCCAATCCCGGCAGGAAACTATCCCCCACACCGGGATCGCCGGGCTGCGGATCGCCCTGCGCCAGTACACCGCTGGCAACGGTCATCATCAGGATGACCAGTATCAGTTTATGCATCAGGAAATGGACTCCTTATTTATCTTAGTTCTACAGGAACTAACCCCGTCATAATGAAACGGTTCAACCATTGTACCGTTTTTTATGGAATGCTCACCTCCACGATTTCTGGTACAATCGTTGACGCTACCTTCAACCTTAACTTATTGCATCATGGGTTTGGAGGAAACGATGCAAAAAATCTTACAGATGCGCTTACTGTTTATGGGGATTCTCATCACCGGGTTGATTTTGATCGGGGCCTCGGTGGCAGTAACGGCCTTCTCCGAAGAGGAGACGCCAGAAGAAGCCATTTCCGACCTCAGCCAGTCGGATGATGAGTGTGTGGTGTGTCACCAGGATCATACGCCCGGTATTGTCAATCAGTATGGGGCCAGTGATCATTTTGCCAATAATGTCTCCTGCGCGGACTGCCATGAAGTCGAGGAAGCCTATCCCGGCGCAACGCAGCACCCGGAGCAGGAGTTTTTCGTGCTGGCCCGGTCATCACCCGCCAAGTGTGAGACCTGCCACCGCCAGCAGGTGCAGGAATTTACCTTCAGCCGCCATGCGCTGCCCGCCTATGTCGCCTACGCGGGTTCGGATGTCCTGTCAGAAGATCATCTGGCACAGTATGAATCGATACCCGAAGGCGGATTCTTGCCGGGTGGGCGCGACCGCAATAGTTTGCACGCGCTGGAAGGCCCTGACGTGACGCACTTTGCCTGCGAAACGTGCCACAATGTAGGCAAGCCCAATCCCGATAATTCCATTGGCGACTGCACGGCCTGCCATTTGCGCCACGAGTTCAATCTCGAACAGGCGCGAAAACCAGAGACATGCAATGCCTGTCATATCGGGCCAGATCATCCACAGTGGGAGATTTATCAGGAAAGCCCGCATGGCATCGCCTATGCCACACTCGGTCATAACTGGAACTGGGAAGCCCAACCCGGCACGCTCACGACCGAAGACTTCCCGGCTCCGACGTGCGCTATCTGCCATATGAGCGGCTTTGGCCTGTCGGCGACAACGCATGATGTTGGTGACCGCCTGACATGGTTTCTGGCGGCCAGCATTTCACAGCCGCGTCCGAATGCTGCCGAGAATCGTATCCGTATGCAGAACGTGTGCCGCACCTGCCACAGCAGCGACTTTATTGCACAGTTCTATACCGATGGCGACGCGATTGTTCAATCCATCAACGAGTGGGTTATTCTATCGGACCTGATGGTCCAACCGCTCAAGGACAACGGGTTACTGACCGCTCAGCCATTCGATGAACCGCTTGACTACACCTACTTCGAGATCTGGCATCATTGGGGCCGCACTGCCAAATTCGGTGCGTGGATGCAGGGACCGGACTACACCCAGTGGCATGGGGCCTATGAAATTTTGCATGACCTGAGCGAACTGCGTGAACAGGTTGACGCGAAACTCGAAGCGGCGGATCTCGAACCGCTGGACCTGCCGGACGATTTCCCGTCCATTGAGTCTGCCCGTGAATACATCGCCCGGCAAGCTGAAGAGACGGATGCTGAATAATGGATAGACCACTCGAAGGAACACGAGTACCCGGCATCGGCACGTTCAAGTTGCCACTCAAACGTGACGACTTGATGCTCATTCTGGTCGCATTCAATATGGTGGCGATTGGCTTTGAGACTTATCTGGCCCATCTCATTAGTGGTGGGATCAAACCGGGCGAAGCTATCCCTGTTGGATTTGGCCCGGTGGCAGGTGTTATCATGGTGGTTGCGTTGTTCCTTCGAATACGTGGTAAAGCAC
>JAKEEQ010000214.1 GCA_022616515.1 Chloroflexota bacterium
CCTAAATGCAACGCGGGTAAGTTTCATGAGCCATGTAGACAGCATTCTCTGCCCAGTTGTCCTATTTTTGCGGACTGGCTAATCCTAGTTTTTGGCCTATATCCGTCAGCTTGTTACACTTGCTTAGAATGTGGCGACTCCTTAAATCCTCCACTTGACCCACTCCAAAATAGCCTACCCTATTCATTCAAAATTCTAATGCAAGCCATAGAGTAGAGTTACAAATCTGTATAAAACAAGGAGCAAGCAAATGACACGTGCAGTTTGGATCAAGAATAATGGTGAGTGGAAACAAGCCGAGACAAGCGCCCGTGAGCTTTGGAGTATGCTGGATGATAAAGAGTTAGAAATCATTTCTGGCACAAACGATGCTGATGAGATTCGCGAGACCCCGAGGCTTAATTTTCAAAAAAAAGCGCTTTCTCATAAAAGTCGCCAAAAGGTGTATTAGATTGGAATAGTTTTTAATAGAGTCTTGCTACTGGCTTTTCACTCTCCCCACGACCAACTTGTCAAAATACATTTAGAGTACGGGCAATCTTCTTTTCTCTGTTCTAAAGATTGTGTCAAGCAATAGCCGCAAATCAAAATTTCTCATATACTGGCTTATGGAGATTTAAGCTAGGAGAAGCTACATGAAACGGCTATCAATTGTAGTTGTGTTACTTCTGTTGTGGGTTCCTATTCCACCAACAGAAGCAGTTCAAGGCGTCATTGATGTGCCCCTGACCATCACTGAGAACGCCGGTATTGCCCGCAGTCAGGAAGTTGTTCGTTCGGGGATTCCACTCCCAACCACACTCAATCTTACCAATACCAGTTCACTGGCTATAGTGGACCAGAACAGTCAACCTGTACCGGCAGAGTTCGAGGTGTTGGGGCGGTGGAACGCCGCCTTAAACAATTCATCGGCCTCAATTCGCTGGCTACTGGTCACATTCCCGGCCAGTGTAGGGGCCAACAGCAGTGTGACCTATCGTCTGGTTGCTAATGGAACCGTTAATCCTGCGCCGCAAAATCCCGTAACCGTGACGCAAAATGGAAATCTCGTCACGGTGAATACCGGGGAAGCCATATTTACTCTCGGTGTGGACCGGCTTTTTAACGATGTACAGTTGACGAATGGGCGTCCCATCATTTCAGGTGGAACGATGACGCTCACTACCGGAGGCCAGACGTATGTCAACAACAATGGCAGCCGCTTGCAGGTTAATGTCGAACATTCCGGCCCGTTGATGGCAGTGGTTACGGTTAAGGGCGCTTACAATGCTCCGGCAGTCGGTGGCGGATTGTTAAGCTCATTTCGTCGTTATGAGTTTCGCTGGAATTCCACGACGGCCATTATCCGCCATGCTGTCAATTGGGAGGGTGAATTGTGTACAGCGGGGACGGTTTCGTGCGGCAATGCGCCAGACGGAGTCCTTATCGGGCAGGTACGCGATACGCTCGTTCCCGCCTGGACTTCCGATACCTATTCCACAATTGTGATAGGCAATCGTTCACTTCCCGCGCAAACGGGCAATGTTACCGTCGGTACGGGGGTTAGTATCGAGCAGTTGCGTCGCTCAGATCGTTTTGAGCCTGTTAGTTATCGCATCAACGGCGTCACTGAGCAGGGTAAAGCCACCGGGGCGATGCTCGGCATTCAGACCGGCAGTTATGCGCTGGTTATCGCCCTCAACCACATGCACCGCTATGAACCACAGGCCCTGCGCCTTACACCGAATGGGACCCTGGCGGTTGATATTGCCAGCAGCGGCTTCTATATCAGTAAACGGCAGGGTTTTCAGGCAACGATGGCGGTGGGAGCCTGCGAAACGATTGATCAGACAGAACTTGAGCGGGATGTGTGGGCACCCCTCAATCATCCGCTCCGCGCATGGCCGTCAACGGACTGGTTTCATCAGGCCGGTGCTTTTGACGAGTTACCCGTCGGTGCGTTAACAGGGAGTTTATCGAACTTTGACGCCCATGTCGGCGATGTAATGAACCTTACGCTGACCGAAGTCGATAGCCGGGGACTGCCCGGTTTGATGACGTTTGGCTCCTATCCGCGCTACTGGGCGGACCCCATTCGCACTGATGAGCTGGACTGTAACGACAGCACACCGCAGGCATCGTGGGATAATGCCTTCTGGTGCGGAACATGGACCGATTATCACAACACGATTGCCAGTTCGGTTTACTGGGCGATGCGGTCGGGTGATACGTTATGGCTGGATGAAATCAGTGTGCCGGGTGCGCTGCGTATGCTTCATACACAAATTTACCAGTGCAGCCCGACCGATACCTATTTCTACTGCGGGCAGGCTCCGGCAGGTTACGCTGGCTTTCGCTCCGACTTCAACAGCTCGCATGCCTACTTTGAAAATCTCATCCTGTACTACTGGTTGACGGGCGATGAAACGGTTGTGAACACGCTGAAACGGGGTGCCAACACCATGCGCGACTTTTTGTGTCCGGGTCGTTTTAACGGGCAGGGCGCAATGTGTGGGCCTAACCAGATCAGGACCGATGAATGGGCGTTTCTGGTCGGGCGTTCCACAATGCAGTGGTATGAGGTCTTCCGCTTTCTGGCAATGGCAAGTGATGATGCCTCGTACCAGCAGGATTGGCATGGCAATCTGGCCCGTGCGGTCACTCAGCATTATGTTCAGGTGATCAGCGGGGGCACTGAGTACGGTTTCTGGCTGCCTGCTGCTGAGACCGACAGTAACGGTAATATTGTATGGCCGCCACGCCCACTAAACGGGGGAACCTTCTGGACCGATCAACTGTGGATAGCATCACTGTATGACATGAATAACCTGTACCGTTACATGGTTGATACGAATGACGCTCCGCTGGGCGACCCAGCTATACAACCCAGCGAGATTCTGGTGGCATGGGCCAATACCCTCGTCGATTTCGGTTCAACGATTGATCCCGGTGGCGGTGGTTGGCCGCCCGGCAATGGAACGCCGTCTGGCTCATGGCCCAACAATATTGTCTTCAACTGGTCTGGCCCAAGAATTGGTGGTACTCTGAACAGCACGTCCGTTGATTTGAGTGGGTCAGACCCTCACCTGTACAACACCGGAAAAGCATCGCTCACTGCCGTCCTGATGCGGGCTGCTGTCATCAGCGGCGATGCGGATATTCTGAATATGGCCTGTTCAATGACAGCTATCAGCATTCAATTTGCGCAGAGTGAATTCTTGCCGCTGGGTAAAATTCAGGGTGAGTATCTGGCACGGCTGCCCGCCGCGGTGGCTCTCGCCAGCCAGAATTGTTCAAACTAGGTAGAAAGTGGGCGTTCGATGAGCGCCCCGCTTCCTTATTAATCCGGCAGGGCGAATACGTCGCTGATGGTTTCCAGGTCAAGCTGGCGCAGAGTGGTACAAAGCAATTCCTGCCAGTCTTCTTCGTCGCGTGAAATCCACAGTGCGGTCCGGCTGACTTTCACCCGGCTGTCCACATAACGTTGGATGGCTGATCTGTCGGCACTCCCCAGATAAGGCAGCCGGATATAAATTTTACCTGCTTCATGTCCGATAGCAGTAGCATTGGCTTTTTGCGCCAAAATCTTAATACGTATTTGAAATAACAATCCCTCTACTGCCTGTGGAAGTTCGCCGAAACGGTCCTCCAATTCGGCTTCCATCACGTCAACTTCGTCTTCGGTGTGGATGTTCGCCAGCCGCCGGTAGAGCTGCAAACGCAGATTCATTTCATTCACGTAGTCCGTTGGCAGGTAAGATGGCAGCGGCAGGTCAATAGTGACAGACAAGCCAGTATCCACCTGTTGTTCGGGAGAAAGTAATTCGGGCAGCTTTCTGGTCCCGCCGCGTAACTGATTGACCGCATTCGCCAGAAGTTGGGTGTAGAGGTGGAAGCCAACTGCTTCAATATGACCGCTCTGGCGAGCGCCAAGCATGTCGCCCATCCCACGAATCTCAAGATCGCGCATGGCAATCGACATGCCTACCCCTAAATCGGTGTACTCGTTAATGGTATCTAGCCGGGCGCGGGCTTCTTCGGTCAGGCGAGAGTTACGCGGGTGCATGAAATAGACAAATGCCTGTTGGGCGCTGCGTCCTACCCGTCCACGCAACTGGTAAAGCTGGGCCAGTCCAAATTGATCGGCCCGGTCTACAATCATCGTGTTAGCGGTGGGAATATCCACGCCATTTTCAATGATCGTTGTGCTGATGAGAACGTCATAGTCGCCACGTGCAAAGCCTGTGATGACCGCTTCGAGTTTCGAATCTTCCATCTGACCGTGTCCAATGACAATGGATGCTTCAGGAATGAGCACCTGTAATCTTTTGGCAAGGGTTTCGATAGTACGAACACGATTGTGGACAAAAAACGCCTGTCCACCGCGATCCAACTCACGCAGGATAGCCTGTCGTACTAATTTTTCGTCATAAATGCCAACATGGGTCACCACCGGGAGGCGCTCTTCGGGGGCGGTCTGGATGAGGCTGATGTCACGCGCACCACTCAGCGCCATATACAGTGTTCGAGGAATGGGCGTGGCAGTCATCGTTAATACATCCACCTCAGTACGCTTTTGCTTGAGCATTTCCTTGTGCGTGACACCAAATCGTTGTTCTTCGTCGATGACCAGCAGGCCCAGGTCTTTAAATACGACATCCTCTTGCAGGAGACGGTGGGTGCCAATAACGATGTCTATCTGTCCGCCGTCCAGTTCGCGCAGGATTTGCTCCTGCTCAGACGCCGTTCGGAAACGGGACAGCATTTCTACTTTAACCGGGAACGCCGTCAATCGTTCACTGAATGTTGTGTAATGCTGCTGGGCCAGTACGGTTGTCGGGACGAGTATCGCAACTTGTTTACCATCCATCACCGCCTTGAAAGCCGCTCTAAGGGCAACTTCGGTTTTCCCGTAGCCAACATCCCCGCAGATCAAACGATCCATTGGCATGGGCGATTCCATATCGACTTTGACTTCGCGCAGTGCCCGTAACTGGTCATCGGTTTCTACGTAAGGAAAAGAGGCTTCAAGCTCATGCTGCCAGGGTGTATCCGGGCCAAAGGCATGACCCTGCACGACTGTTCGTGCTGCATAGAGGCTCAGCAGTTCATCGGCGATTTCTCTGGCGGCCTCGCTGGCACGTCGCCGGGTTTGAATCCAGTCCGGTGTACCAAGCCGGTTGAGTTTTGGTGTTCTGTCGTCAACACCAACATAACGTGCCAGCCGGTCGGCTTGATGAATGGGTACATAGAGAATGTCATTGCCAGCGTATTCCAGCAGCAGGTATTCACGTTCGGTTTCTTCATACCTGCGCTTAATGATGCCTTTGAAAATGCCGACTCCATAGTCAACATGAACAACGGCGTCGCCTTCAGAAAGGTCGGCGAAAAAGACCTCCGGGTTTTGCTTGCGAGGTTGTCGTCGCCGCCGGGGTTCGGGCCTGCGCCAGCCAAATATCTCCGCGTCAGTGTAGAGATGCAGGGCTGGTTGCTGGCCTTCCTGCAAGATCCAGCCTTCGCTGAGTTCGCCGTCAATGAAATTAACCTGCCCAAGCGCGTCCAGCGACTCGACACGCTCAATGGTAGGCAGCGCTGCATGACCCTCGGCCCACAGCTCCGCGAATCGCTCGGCCTGACGAGTGACAATAAGCATCCGGTCATCACGTGGATTTGCCAGCAGATGTTCAAGAAAACTACGCACCTGCCCACCATAACGTGGACCAGGTTTGAAAAGAACGCCCAATACTGGCAAATCATGTTCTTCAGGGAAAGGTGACGATCCCAGATGCAGCGGCTGTATGGGCCGTAATTGTTCGCTGAGCGCATCCCAGGTATGATAGGGAAGCACAGGTTCCGGTGGGAGCTGGCGGCTTTCCGTACGGTAGTCACGCTGCTCAAGGGCCTGCTCTTCCTGATCGGCTATCGCATCTTCAAAGGCTTGCCAGTCGTCAACCACAATAAGGGTATTGTCCGGCAGATAATCGAGCAGACTGGCGGCATAGGGATAGACGTATGGCAGATAGTACTCAGCGGTAGGAAAGGCCAGTCCAGCTTCCAGCATTGCCAGATCAGCCAGTGCCGATGTCGGATCGGTTTCAGGATCGGGCAGAGTCTGCATCCAATCGCCCAATCTCGTGAGGGTCTGGGGCATATGTTTCGGCAGAATTTCGCGGGCAGGCGTAATGACAAAGCTGCTCAGGTTATCGACACTGCGTTGGGTGGCAGGATCGAAGGTGCGTAAACTGTCGATTTCATCCCCGAAGAACTCGATACGCACCGGGAAATCAGCCGCCGCCGGGAACACATCAATGATGCCGCCGCGCCGACTGAATGTCCCGGCCTGCACCACAACTGAGACCGGCTCATAGCCAATTCCAACCCAGTGTTCCAGCAACTTATCAAGATTGATTTCCTGACCCGTTCTATACTCACGTGAGTTAGCCCGAAATTCACGGGTCGGAAGTGTCTTTTGCATCAGGGCGTGCGCTGATGTTACGACGATTAAGGGCTGCGCTGGTTCCAACCCTGATTCGGATTTGAGAACAGGCGGTGCAAAAGTTGCCAGGGTTTGAATTCGTGATCGAATAACGCTTGACGTCCACGGCGCACGCTCATAAAAAACCGGAGTAGGTTCCTGAAAACGAGCAACTCGTGCTTCAGGACACCAGACCGGAATCTGCTCGGCAATGTCATAGGCGCGATTGGCACGAGCCGTAACAACCAGCACAGGACGATTTACACGCACGGCCAGTGCTGCGATCAAATATGGGCGGGCAGATCGCAAAACGTCTTGATGGGCAGTCTCTTCAGCCCGTGCTAATTGCTGTATGAAGGACTCGAAGGTTGATGTTGCCGAAAGTTTAGCCAGCAAACCATTCAGTTGCATAGGTTAACTATCTCTTCTGCTTATTCTTCTGAATTCTGATGAGAATCGGATTCTGCCAAACGACGTTGGCGTTCAGCCACATCCTCTGCGGTGCCATTATGCAGGTTCATGGCAGTATCAATACCATCCGTAAGCCACGCTTTGATGGCTTTAATGGCGCGTTCGATGGTTTCGATGACCAGCGATTCCTCGTTGGGACTAAACGGGCGGAGCACATATGCAGCAGGCTCCATCTTACCGGGAGGGCGTCCAACACCGAAGCGAATACGGGGAAAGTTCTGGTTGTTCCCCAGTTGTTGAATGATGCTCTTCATGCCATTGTGACCGCCAGAGCCTCCTCTGGCACGTATACGAAGTATTCCCAGATCAATGTCAATATCATCGTAGATAACTATGATGTTTTCGGGAGCAATTTTATAGAAATCGGCGATGCCGCGTACAGACTGCCCACTGGCGTTCATAAACGTTTGCGGTTTGACGAGCACAACGCTTTTGCCGCTAATGGTTCCTGACGTGACCTTTGCGTTCGATTGTTTGCTGGCAAAGGTAAGGTTATACTCTTTTGCCAGGGCATCCACTGTCATAAAGCCGATGTTATGGCGCGTTTTCTCGTACTTCTGGCCGGGGTTTCCTAAACCGACAATCAAATACCGTTCCATAGTGGTCCTTAGAGATTGATTTACCGGTCCTGGTCGAACTCGTTACGGATTTGCCACCAGAATTGACGAGCGGTTGGTCGGATACGGTTTCGCAGCCAGACATAACCGCCAAAAGCGGCGAAAAACGCGATGGCAATATAAACGCCAAGGCAGAAGGCGCTCTGAAGGCCGCCTAAATTCAGTGAGATTTCACCGCGTGAGGTATCCGCTGTACCATCGTCAACCGGAATGACCAACGCTTCGCTTGTGGGGTTAGGCGTTCTGGTAGGAGGTTGGACAATCGGTGGTGCTCCTTCAGTTGCTGCGGCTGTCGTCGGCGCGACATCCCCTGCTTGAAAGGTTGGTAAGCTGGTAGGGGCAGTGTTGATAACCTGGATATTGCTGACTACATATATCACCGGCTCATCAGAATCGGTAAGAAACACACTCAGGCGTAGCTGGTATTGTCCATCAGGCACACGTAACGCCACTGTATCCCATATCTGAAGCACGTTGTTCGTGACCTGCTGGGTGACACGTTGTTCGATTGGAATCCAGATTGTGCTCGCATCCGCTAGATTATCGAATTCCAGTTCATAGCCTGCAAAAAGCGACGGATGACTAGCGCTGCCCGTGATAGACACCTGTCCGGAGACCTGTTCACCTTCAGCAGGTGCATTGATTACCGCAATGGTTTCATCACGAGGATCCTGTGCGTAAATAGCCTGAGCTACACACAACATGCTGCCAATCAAGAATATTAGAAACAGTTTTCGCATGAGAAGAACACCCGGTAACCTAATCGCCTTGACAAATAGCCGAGTTTAATCGTATCAGATAAACAACGCAATACCAAAGGCTTGACGTGTCACCCAACAACCTGTTACAATCCGCTGAGAAAAATAGAGCCGCCCCATTCGTCTAGCGGCCTAGGACGCAGCCCTCTCAAGGCTGAAACACGGGTTCGAACCCCGTATGGGGCACCACCTGCCACACGCTTGAGACTGCTACACAAATCATACTGACACAGGCTTACCAAGACCAGTCTATCCCTCAAGAACCTGTCAACAACTACACCCCTAAGAAAACCAAACGCAATGACCTGATTATGGAACTTTACCAATCAGGTGTTTCTGTGCCTACCCTTGCCAAACGCTTTGAAATTTCCAAAGCAAGAGTGTACCAGATTATCAACCAACAGAAATCAAAACTTTAACAGAATAAACTGGTACAAATAGGGTGTTGAACTCTCAGCACCCTGCTCGTATTTCCACTCGTCGATTGAGCCACAGAACGATACGTCAAACAGTTGTCTCTGCAAATGCTAGCGTTGCGCGTTTAGTCCTGAATTTTAGGAGATTTCAGTTCGGCATCACGCGATCAACCAACTTGTAGAGCCAATTCCGCTGGTGATTATGAGGTAAAGGGAGATACGGTTTAAGAAGCTTCTTAAGTTCACTCGTGGCTTGATTAACTGACTCGGCAATATCATCCGTACCGACGCTATACATTTTCCTCATGTTTTCCTTTCTCTCGGACAGTGATTGTCGGTCTTCATCTGTTCGATCAAGAATGGCAAAATATACTTCTCTGAAAGCTTCACGGTAGGGTTTTATCAATTCATCAAAGTTCTGTCCGAGGGTCACCTCAGCCTCCCAGCTTAGCTCTTGTAGTTCGTTGAGCCATTTTTGTGCTTTCTCAAGTCGTTTCAATCGTGCATATTGTTCGTTTCGCACCTGGGCCACCTTTGGACTCTCATCAGGTTCTTTAGGTCTATCACTATACTCTGATGACCAACCAACAGGACCTCGTGCATTGGCAAACTCAGACTGGAAATGAAATGCAGCCAGGACTGCTTTCCGGGCCAGTTCAGCTTGTGCTTTGCCACCCAGTTCCCTCCGCCACTGAGTGAGTCCTTTTAGGGCGACATACAAAATAACGAGCGCCGCTACGCCAGAAGCGACATTGTTGAAGATAGATGTATAGGTTTCCCACATATTGTGCTCCAGGTTTCCCAGGCAATTTATAGAGATTATATGTATTTACGAACAAACTTTCTTTAGTGCGCTTTGCTATAATGGCCTGAAAATCTTACACTATATGCACCTATCCATATCTACGTTCACACCATGATTGAATACCAATGCCAACCCAACAACAGCGAGCCACACTAGAAAAACTGGTCGATCACTTTCTTGACAATCGTGCGGATTATCAACACAAAGGGTCTGCGTACAACGAGACACAGCTACGCAATGACTTTCTGAATCCTTTTCTTGAGCTGTTAGGCTGGGATGTGTCCAATAAAAAAGGCGCACCCCAGCACCTTCGTGAAGTTGTTCATGAAGCGACGCTCGCCGTCGAGGATGATGAACGATACTTACGAAAAAAGCCAGATTATGCGCTGCGTGTCGGTGCCCAGCGTAAAATGTTTGTCGAAGCAAAGAAGCCGTCCGTCAATCTGCTTTCCGATCAAAAATCGGCGTTCCAAATACGTAGATACGGCTGGAACGCCGGAATGCCAATCTCGGTGATTAGTAATTTTGATAAATTAATCATCTACGATTGCCGTCCACGCCCCAGGTCTGATGACAACCCCCGCGTAGCCCGCTTGAAGATTTATTCGTGTGAGGAGTATGTTGACGCCTTTGATGAAATTTTTGAGCAATTATCGCGGGCATCCATTTACTCGGGTGAGTTCGACAAAATATTCGCGGTTGACGCGGAGCATGAGGGTACAGAGCCATTTGATAGCTATTTCCTCGACCAAATCCGCCAATGGCGTCTGCAACTGTCCAGAAATCTTGTCCAGAGTAATGCAGGTCTTAGCCAGGATGAGTTGAACTTCATTGTGCAAATGTTGCTCAATCGCATTATCTTTCTGCGGGTCTGTGAAGATCGAGATTTAGAAACCTACAAATCCTTGCAACACGTTCAAACCTATGACGATCTCAAAGATTTGTTTCTCAAAGCGGATCAACGCTACGATTCCGGGCTTTTTGATTTCATTGATGACACACTATCGCTTGCTGTGGATATACAGGATGATCTGCTGATCGGTATTTTCCGGGAGCTTTATTATCCCGAAAGCCCTTACGCCTTCTCTGTCGTTGAAACCAGCGTCCTCGGCGAGATTTATGAACTTTTTCTGGCTCAAGAAATACAAATCGAAGGGACTACCGTTTCGATTGTTGATAAACCGGAAGTGGTCGCTTCAGGTGGTGTGATCTCAACACCGAGATATATAGTAGATAATATCGTTCAACGGACATTGGACCGTGCGCTAGAAGATAAAGTGCCTGATGACCTAACCGACTTTACGGTTGCCGATATTGCCTGTGGCTCAGGGACATTTCTGCTGGCAGCTTACGAACACCTGCTGAATTTCTATCGGGAGTGGTACCTCCAGGACGGCGCATCAAACCATAAGGATAAGGTGTACCAGGGCAGCCAAAACCAGTGGTTTCTCACGCTCCACGAAAAACAGCGTATTTTGCTCTGGCATATTTTTGGGGTAGACATCGATCACCAGGCCGTCGAAGTGGCCCGATTTAGTTTACTGCTTAAAGTCATTGAAGATGAAAGTACGGCTACCGTAGAGGCGCATTTGAAGCGTCACAAGCTGCGAGCACTGCCTGATTTGCACGACAACCTCAAATGGGGAAATAGTCTTGTCGATGATGCCTATTACGATTTCAATCCAGCGGCCCTGAAATCTTCTGAACTGACCGAGAGAATTAACGCATTCAATTGGGCTTCTGAGTTTCCCAAGATCGCAACTGACGGCGGCTTTGATGTCATCATCGGCAACCCACCTTACATCCGCATTCAAAATATGGTGCACTACTCCCCTGAAGAGGTGTCATACTACCAGAGCAAGCAGTCACCCTATGCAACGGCCAGAACGGACAACTTCGATAAGTACAGCCTCTTCATCGAACGAGCATTATCTATGCTTAAACCTGAAGGGTTCATCGGCTACATCGTCCCCCACAAGTTTTTTACCATTAAATCAGGTCGAGCCTTACGTGATCTACTTGCCTCCAATCGACATCTTGTTGAAATAACTCATTTTGGCGTTGAGCAAGTTTTTGGCAAACGTCGCTCAACCTATACCTGCATCCTGATTTTGAGCAACAAGGAAGCTCCTCGATTTACGGTCGAGCATGTGACGAACTTGAGTACATGGCGTTATGGTGAGGGTGGCATCACACGCGAGTATGACGCGGCGGATATTGGAACTGATCCCTGGATTTTTGTGTCACCGCAAGCGGAAGCACTGTTTACCCGTTTGGAAGTCGAACATCCGACCACCCTGGGTGAGGTAGCCGAAATCCTCGTCGGGGTGCAAACCAGCCGGGACAAAGTATATATCATTAAGCCCAAAGCTGAAACACCGACTACGGTAGAATTTACCGAAAAAAATGGTAAACAGTGGGTTATTGAAAAAGGCATCTTACGCCCATGTATTTATAGGGCTACATTAGACGCCTTTGCCACCGTCGAAGCCAATGCCTACATTATCTTCCCGTATGAAATTTTGGATGATCAGGCTGTACTTTACTCAGAGGCAGAAATGAAGGCCAACTTCCCGAATTGTTGGGAATACCTTCTCTCCCACAAAGCGGACTTAACGAAGCGGAACATTATGGGCTTTACCCCCGATACATGGTATCGCTATGGACGCTCGCAAAGCCTGACGAAATTTGAAGGTCGCGAAAAACTCATTTGGTCTACCCTCACGTTAGTTCCGCGTTATGCATATGACCAGCAAAGCACGCTATTTACGGGCGGCGGCAACGGTCCTTATTATGGACTACGAATGCCAGAGGATAGCCCTTTATCCATATTCTACATCCAGGCGATTCTGTCCCATCCAGTGCTTGAAGCGATGGTACGTGCCCGTTCGAGCGAATTTCGCGGCGGTTACAAATCGCACGGCAAGCAGTTCATTGAAGGCTTACCTGTCGTTACCATTGACGCTACCAATCCTGATGATGTTGAAGTACATGACAAAATCGTTGACCTTGTAAAACAGGTGATAGATAAAACGGCGGATGCAAAGGCGGCTACGCTTTCCCGACAATGCGAGCTTCTGCAACGGCAAATAGAGCACTTACGGCGTAGGATTGAACAAATGGTCGAACAACTGTATAACATGGATACCGATGAGCTGCAACACATACCGGAATTACACGACTTAGCAGAAGGTTCCTTCCAATCATAATGGACTATCAAAAGCTTCGCGGCGGTTACTATACCCCCAGACCCATCGCTGACTTTCTGGCACAGTGGGCAATCCGCTCCCCTACCGATAAGGTGTTGGAGCCGAGTTGTGGCGATGGCGTCTTGCTGGAAGCCGCTGCCCAAAGATTATTGACCCTGGGTGCAGAAAAAAAGCAACTTAGTGATCGTCTTCACGGCGTGGAATTAGATCCGGTTGAAGCCAATAAAGCTGCTCAGAGACTCGCCGCTTTTGATAGCCACACTCCCCCACCCCATATTCATGTCGGCGATTTTTTTACATACTGCAAGTCGGCATTGCTTCCCGAAACGTTCATGGGTCAAGTGATGTCACAAGGTGCTACTTTTGATGCCGTGATGGGCAATCCCCCCTTCATTCGTTACCAGAATTTCCCGGAAGAGCACAGAGATGTAGCCTTCACTATCATGAAAGAGGCGGGGTTTAAGCCGACCAGACTGTCGAATGCCTGGCTACCCTTTCTCGTCGTGTCAACGCTGTTGTTGGGAGAACACTCGCGGTTAGCATTAGTCATTCCCGCCGAATTGTTTCAGGTCAATTATGCGGCTGAGGCCAGGCATTTTTTAAGTACCTGCTTTAGCAAGCTGACCCTCATTACGTTTCAGAATCTGGTTTTTGAGGGTATTCAACAGGAAGTCGTGTTACTCCTCGGCGAACACAATGGAGACGAGAATACCCAAATTCAAGTGATTGAATTGGATAACCTTGAAGACTTAGCCGAGCTTGACAAAAATGTGCCACCGCTTGAATTAAAACCGATGGATCATTCCACTGAAAAGTGGACCCAGTATTTTCTGAGCAAGGATGAGATCCTGCTGTTGCGTGCGTTACGCAACGATCCCCGGCTGACCATTTCGGGAGATGTTATTGATGTTGACGTTGGGGTTGTAACAGGCCAGAACAAGTTTTTTATTCTCACCGAGCAGCAAGTGAAGCAGCACTCCCTTGAACCATACCTGACAACGATTGTGGCCCGCTCGGCACATCTTGAGGGAGCAATTTTTACCGAGAGAGATTGGGCACAGAACCGCGCCGACGACTATTCCTCCTATTTGTTCACCCCACCTGATGTACCCTTTGATGAACTTCCAACGGCGGCGCTCAGCTACGTTCAACTCGGCGAACACAATAAACTGCATACGGGCTACAAATGCCGTATCCGCAACCGCTGGTATATTGTGCCGTCTGTTTGGACGCCCGATGCCTTTATGTTGCGCCAAATCCATGGCTATCCCAAACTCATCCTCAATGAAGCCAAAGCAACCTGCACGGACACTATTCATCGCGTGAGATTTCTCAATGGTGCTGCTCCACGCAGCATTACCGCCGCTTTCGTAAACTCCCTTACCCTTGCCTTTTCAGAAGTCACCGGAAGAGGTTATGGCGGCGGTGTACAAACCTTTGAACCCAGTGAGGCGGAGCGGTTGCCACTGCCCCTACTCGGTGCCGAGAACCTTGATTTGACGACAATAGATAGGTTGCTTCGAGAGGATAATATTGAAGCAGTCCTAGACATTACCGATGAAGTGTTGCTCATTAAAGGTCTCGGATTGAGCAGACGTGAGGCAAAATCACTGCGCGGTATATGGGAAAAGCTTCGAGACAGGCGGATAAATAGAAAACACAACCGATGATGAGAGTGCAGTTATGGTAGCAGAAATCCTTTGGACTTGGCCTCTGTTTTTAGAGTGAACCTCCTCTAATTCCTACTTACCAGGAGAGTAGTATCCATGAGCGATGTTGCAGATTATTATGAGGAACACCCATTTCTTAAAGAAGCTATCTTTCAACCTCCTGCTGAAACGATGAACTTTGAGGAAAGGATAAAGCTCTTCACTAAGGCCCTCACATATGGGGTGAAAATAGGCTTATGGTCACCAGAATTTATAGAACAGAACAGAAGGATAGCAAACGCAGGTGATAATAGCACATTTAGGCTTTACGTAAATCTACAGTGGATAAAACGTGATGAAGAAGCCCCAACAATGGGTTATTTAAAAACCTGGGGTTATTTTGAGCGAGATGCAAATAGTTACTATCCTACGCCTAAAGCATTTGCGCTCCTGGACGAGCCAGAGAAGCCACCTTCAATTTTTATCTCGTACAAGCGTGAAGCGAGTAGTGCCTTTTGTCTATTACTTATATCGCGCTTGCAGGCACGGGGGGTTGAAAATCCCTGGGCGGATATGCGAATTGACGCTGGCGATGCCTGGCATGGCGAACTTGAGGAGAAAGTTAAAAATGCCGAGTATTTCGTTCTGCTAATTGCTCCCCCTACGCTTTCCTCAAAATGGGTCCGCAAAGAAGTTGCCTGGGCACTAGAAACTGAGACAACGATTATTCCAATATGGCATAATGGGTACAAAGGTGAAGGGAAAGGTGAATACCCTGAAATAGATGGGTTGTTTGATAAACAAGCAATAGAAGTTGAGAGTGAAAATATGAAACAGTACAACGCGGCAGTCATTGAATTGCTCAACCGCTTGGGCTATGCGCCTTAATAATTGACCCTCTACTCCCACTGTGCCAGACTAACTGCAACAATATTGCTGTAAAGGTAGATGAAATACACAGTTCTCAGGCTACTTCCGTTTATTCAATTTTTTACAGTGTTCACACAAGCGTTTTCCGCCCGTTCCATCCCGTCGATTTTTACGTTCAATATTATTTCCTTCAGGGCAGTTTGGATTATTGTGATACACCTCAATCCCCGTCTGATTCGAGTGCCACGCCATTGTTAACCTCGTTTGAACTATACCTCAGTGAGTTGGGTAGCTTGTTCTTATCGGCCCGAACCTCCGATGCAATAATGGCAGTTATCATAGCCATCTCGATGAGCGGTTTGAAGTGAAGTGTATGGCTTGTCGTTTCGCGCTTGAATGATTTCGTTGATCTGACAATTGGTGTTCTCATTATCCAGATCGTGAACTTCAAGTTTGCTACGACTGGTATTTGCAAGATAACGCTCGCCATTCATGTTTCCTGTATAACGGCGTGTCATTGTAACCTCTAGTATCTTATATCAACGATACTCTTAATTTTAGCACGACTAACTTGCCTTTATAATATAAATTACATTTAGATTTCCTTTTACAATCGAAGAAATTAATTCTGGTTACACTATCGGCTGATACAGCTTGAACAAATTGGATATTGGCGAATATTTTTTACGCCCCTACTGCCTGATCATTTGACCTCTAGCGTAGAATAAAAGCGTGCTTAAGGAGATTCTTAATCGCCCAGACCTCGAACCGGGACAAGTTGAAGCCTTTGCCCAAACCTTTATCCCCCGCCGCGACTGTTTTCCCAAGCAGTTGCCGGATGGCACATACGTCACTGTCAAAAAGTCGCTGGACCTCAACCTTGTCGCTGCCCACCTGTACAGCACAGTGACATTAGGGGCCTATGCGCTAGACCAAGACCATCAAGCCAGGTGGGTGTGCTTGGATGCGGATACCAGTGATGGATGGCAACACCTGCTAGACATGGCCGCAGACCTCACCAAATCGCCGGTAACGCCTTATGTGGAGCCATCGCGTAGAGGTGGTCATCTCTGGCTTTTTACACCCCTCGTCGACGGTACTAACGCACGCGCCTTCGCCAAACAGCTTCTGGCTGAACATGAGATGAAAGGCATCGAGATTTTCCCCAAGCAAACAAGGCTCAAAACAGGTCCGGGATCGTTTGTGAGACTACCGCTGGGTGTGCATCGCGGCAGTGGCAAGCGGTATCATTTCATCAATCTGCACGGTGAGCCACTGGCTCCCACCATCCGTGAGCAGATGGCACTGCTCGCCTCCCCTGCTCTGGTTCCCATGACGTTTATTGACGAGGTGATCTCGCGCGTGCCGGTTATTCAAAAGCTAACGACCCCACGCCACATCCCCCGACGACCGGGATCAACCATCGACCTGTCGCGGCCAGTGTCGGAACAGATTAAGCAGTCAGTGACGGTTTTTGAGTTGGTGAGCCGGTTCATTGAACTGGACAGCCAGGCGCGGGGCTATTGCCCTTTCCATGATGACCAGCACAAGAGCTTCGGTGTCAACCGGAGCGGCAACTACTGGCATTGTTTTGCCGGGTGCGGCGGCGGGAGTGTGATTGACTTCATGCTGAAGTGGCGCGAGATGCAGGGTCAGGATGCCAGCTTTAAAGCGACGCTGGCTGAGTTAGCCAGGCTGCTCTTGTAACGTTGCCATCGGTTTGACACCTCGGTACGTCAGCGATCCGTTAAATCACTGAGACAATCAATCAGCACCGTGGGGATGGCATCTAGATAAATCAAGCGCAAAGCCTCGCCCATGCGTTCAATGAGTTCGGTCCGCTGCTCATCGGTCAAGGCAGCAATGTCATCCTCAAAACCAGCCATGGCCTGTAAAAGTTCGCGGCGCGTCACCCACAACACCGGGATGTAGTCGCCAGCGCGGTCGTTCTCTGGTGAACCGTTGTTGCCATTTTCGCGGGACATGCTGAACATACCCTAGCACACCCTGATCATCTTCTCAACCGGATCACGCTTATGCTATGCTAACCGTATGGCGGAACGCTCACGCCCGGTCCAGAAGGATATGTTTTCCGGTGAGTGGGTGGATAACCGCACGCGACGGCAAAAGAAACGCGATGCGGCGCGTGAGGCTCCC